>NZ_JADYXE010000001.1:0-186352 GCF_015864465.1 Pseudoalteromonas sp. SWN29 | reverse complement strand
CGTATATATGACAGCAAACCTGTCCCTACTATCGTTGAATGACACCTTGCAATACTGGAGGAGACCATATATGAACTATGGATAATAAATCTATCTCAAGCAGCTATTTTCAGCGCTAACTGCGTTGAATTTACTTGCAATAGGCCAGCTATTGACGCGTAAATTCGCCTTGTTTTCACTAAAAATATCTGGCTAGAGAAAATAAATTTAAATATCACCATGATTCAATACGTTAATAAATCTCTTAACCAGAGTTCAGGTTAAATAAGCTTTAGCTCATCAAGCGCTCATGCATCCACTGCTCGTTACTGAGTATGTTTTTATAAAGTGCGAGTTGGTTTTGTGCTCGCTCTAAATTATGATCTGCATGAGCCACTTTAAAATAAACATCGTTATTTAAGTAATCAGTCAAAAAGCGCACACTGAGCATGAGCGGCATTATTTTAGCGCCTAATAATAAGCTTTCTCGCTCTAGTGTACTCATGCTACTTTTTAATGGTGCTACATAGCCTTTAACAATGGCTGAAAATATATCTTTTCGAATAACAACGTTGTGTAAGTTTGTTGAATCCTCAGCTTCGGGGGAGCAAAATGTACGTACCATGTCACCAAAATCATAAAGCCAAAACCCAGCCATACAGGTATCTAAATCAATAACCGCTTTTGCTTTATGGGTTGTACTACAAAACAACATATTATTTATTTTTGTATCGTTATGGCAAACCCTAAGCGGTATGTGCTGGGTAATGTTATTAAGTTCGGTAATTAAATGCTGCTGCGATAAGCAATATTTTATTTCGTCAGCGCAGTGCTTTACTCTATTAATTATATTGTTAGTGATTGCGGAATTTAGTTGCTCAAAGCGCATAGCTAAGTTATGAAAATCAGGAATGACAGTATGCAGTTGTTGTGCATCAAAATCTTGTAAAGCATTAGCAAATACGCCAAAAGCGTAAGCTGCTTGCTCACTCTGTTGCGCATTTTTAATAACGTCTTCGCTGTAGCTGTTACTTATATAATTTAGTACACGATAGTGTTCGTTATCTATTTCTATTAAGTATTCGCGGTTGTACGTGGCTATATGCTTGATTACTTCAAGAGGATAATTGTTTTGTAGTTGTTTAGTATTTAAATGCTGCTCAATTAGTTGTGCATTACTAACTAGCTGAGCAGGGTGTTTAAATACTTCGGTATTAAGTTTTTGCACAATGAACTGCTCATCAGTATTTTTAAGTAGCCATGTGCTATTTATATGGCCGCTACCAATCACACTAAGTTGAGTAAACTCAGGATTTAAAGCGAGTAGCTCACTTAATTTATACTGTACAGACGTGTGCATTGTGACTCACTTAATTATGCGTATCGGGCAACTATCTTTTCGATAATTTCAGCATTCGCTTCAGGAAAGTCATAATTTTCTAATTCACTAATGGCTACCCATTCACTAGGTTGCCCTTCAGCGCCATGTGCTTCGCCGCTAAAGTTACTAACTACATGTACGTCTAGCTTAACGCATTTATCGCCGTAGTCATGTTCAATAACCATAAGTTGACTAGAGCTGTGAATTGTTAGTCCAACTTCTTCAATAAGCTCGCGCTTAAGCGCAACAAAAACACTCTCGCCTGCTTCTACTTTACCACCAGGAAATTCCCATAAACCGCCTTGATGTTGTTCAGCTGCGCGTTTACAAATGAATATAGCGTTATTTTTCTTAATAACACCAACAGCTACATGTACAATTTCTATAGTCATTACTTTAAAACTCCATAAAAAAAAGCGACGCTAGCGCCGCTTTTTAATAAGCTAATAACGATATTGGGCTATTTTAATTTACCGCAACATTGTTTGAATTTTTGACCTGATTTACAAGGACAAGGGTCATTACGACCAACTTTTGGTTCTGTACGAGCCATTACAGTAGCTGTCTCTGGCTCTGGCGCTTCGCCACCTACTTGCTCAGCTTCTTCATGTTGGTATTCGCGAGGAGCATTTTCACTTTTACGGTGTTGCTCTTCTACTTTTTCAACATCTTCTTCTGCGCGTACTTGTACTTTACTTAGGATGCTTACAACATCTACTTTTAAGTTTTCAAGCATTTCAGAGAACAGTTCAAACGATTCACGCTTGTACTCTTGCTTAGGATTCTTTTGCGCGTAACCACGTAAATGAATGCCTTGGCGTAAGTGATCCATCGCAGCAAGGTGATCTTTCCAATGCTGATCAAGACTTTGTAGCATAATCGCTTTTTCGAATTGACGTAAAACAGAATCGCCAACTTGCTCTTCTTTTTGCTTGTATGACTGCTCAACAGCTTCTTCGATACGCTCACGAAGTTTTTCTTCGTACAGCTTATTGTCATCAGCTAACCACTGAGTAATTGGTAGTTCAATTAAGAAGTCTTGTTTTAAACGCTCTTCAAGTCCTGGAATATCCCACATCTCAGCAAGGCTTTGCGGTGCAATGTACTGGTCAATAACACTAGCAAGAACATCACCACGAATTGCAGTAATAGTTTCTGAAATATCGCCTTCTTCAAGTAGCTCGTTGCGTTGAGAGTAAACAACACGACGTTGATCGTTTGCTACATCATCGTACTCAAGCAATTGCTTACGAACATCAAAGTTACGTGCTTCTACTTTACGCTGTGCATTTTCAATCGCACGGTTTACCCATGGATGTTCAATTGCTTCACCGCGTTGCATACCTAGTTTACGCATCATATTAGTCATGCGTTCACCAGCGAAGATACGCATTAGTGCATCGTCCATCGATAGGTAGAAACGACTAGAACCGGCGTCACCTTGACGACCAGAACGACCACGTAATTGGTTATCTATACGACGAGATTCGTGACGTTCAGTACCAATGATATGTAAACCGCCAGCATCAATTACCGCATCATGGCGAATTTTCCAAGCAGCTTTAATTTCAGCAATTTGCTCAGCAGTTGGGTTTTCAAGTTTTTCAACTTCACTGTTCCAGTTACCACCTAACACGATATCGGTACCACGACCGGCCATGTTGGTTGCAATTGTTACCGTACCTGGTAGGCCAGCATCTGAAACGATATCAGCTTCTTGCGCATGAAATTTGGCATTAAGCACGTTGTGCTTAATTTTTTCTTTGCGTAAATACTGTGATAAATACTCAGAGCTTTCGATTGAAATAGTACCTACAAGCACGGGTTGTCCGCGGTCCTGACAGTCTTTAATATCAATTAAAATAGCTTCGTATTTTTCTTCTTGCGTTAGGTAAACTAAGTCGGCGCGATCATCACGAACCATCGGCTTATTAGTTGGCATAACAACCGTATCTAGGCCGTAGATAGATTGAAACTCAAAAGCTTCAGTATCGGCAGTACCTGTCATACCAGCTAGCGTTTCGTATAAACGGAAGTAGTTTTGGAATGTAATAGACGCTAATGTTTGGTTTTCGTTTTGAATATTTACACCTTCTTTAGCTTCAACAGCTTGGTGTAAACCTTCTGACCAACGACGACCTTCCATTGAACGACCAGTATGCTCATCGATAATGATTACTTCGTTTTCTTTTACAACGTAATCAACATCTTTTTGGTATAGCTTGTGAGCACGAAGAGCAGCATAAACATGGCTTAGTAGCGTAATGCTAGCTGCTGAATAAAGCGAATCGCCTTCTTCAATTAAGCCGCGCTCAGTAAGTAGCTCTTCTACTTTAATTTGACCACGTTCTGTTAAATGAACTTGCTTAGACTTTTCATCAATAGTGTAATCGCCGTCGCCTTCAATACCTTCTTCGTCTTCTTTTTCTTGAAGCTCAAGTAAAGGAACGATGGTGTTTATTTCAGTGTATAGCTCAGAGCTATCCTCAGCTGGGCCTGAAATAATAAGCGGAGTACGCGCTTCATCAATTAAGATTGAATCCACTTCATCGACTACAGCATAAAATAATGGACGTTGTACACGCTCATCAATGCTAAAGGCCATGTTGTCACGAAGGTAGTCAAAACCAAATTCGTTATTAGTACCGTATGTAATGTCAGCAGTATAAGCTAGCTTCTTCTGCTGTGGCATCATACCAGGTACGTTACAGCCTACAGTAAGGCCTAAAAATTCAAATAACGCACGGTTGGTTTCAGCATCACGCTTAGCAAGGTAGTCATTCACGGTAATTACGTGGACGCCTTTACCTGTTAAGCCGTTTAAGTAAGCGGGTAGGGTAGCTGTTAGTGTTTTACCTTCACCGGTACGCATTTCTGCAATGCGACCTTGATGTAAAACCATACCACCTAATAACTGCACGTCGAAATGACGCATGCCATTTACACGCTTTGACGCTTCACGTACCACAGCAAAAGCTTCAGGTAGAATGTCGTCAAGGCTTTGTCCGTTATCGTAACGTTCTCTAAACTCAGCTGTTTTAGCTCTTAAATCTTCATCAGAAAGCGCTTCAAGTTGCGTTTCTAGCGCATTGATTAGCGCGACCGTCTTTCTTAAGTTTTTAATAGTGCGGTCATTGCGACTACCAAAAAGCTTGGTAAATAAATTAGATATCATGATAAAACCGTTACAATGTATTCTTTGTCAGCCGAGTATCGGCCAACCCATTTTTAACAATTGGTAATTAATATATGCTTTTCAGTAACACTTAGAACATATTAATTAGCAATTTTGTATTAAACCGTTCAAAAAGAACTGTTTATTACGTGCGCTACTATACCAGACTCTGCCAAACAACAAACTATCTCAATAAAAAGATCTGTGTATAAAATCGAAAAATTTGATCTGGTTCGTAAAAATAACTTTGTATTACTCAATTACAGTAAAAATAGCAGCGAACTGTAAAGATATGGTGCTAAATAAATTAAAAACAAGGGTTATAGTTGTGCTTAAGTTTTGCACTTAAACACAGCTATAAAATGAGTGTTTTTTATAATTTAAATTGATTAACCGTTTTGTTAAGCGCCGCCGCTAAATCACTTAAATCACGAGCTTCGTCAGCAAGCGTATGCGCATGGTCAGCAGTGCTGTTCACTAGGTTATTAATTGCCGAAAGGCTCGTATTAATATCTTCAGCAACAACTGTTTGCTCTTCAGTTGAGGTGGCTATTTGATGACTTTGGTCTTGTACTTTAGTAACCGACTGCGCAATGTTGTGCAAAGAGCTAAGTACTTCTTTAGTTTGAAGCACTGAACCCTCGGTTTGGTCTTGCCCTTGTTGCATCATCACTGAGGCTTGCTGTGCTATTTGCTGCAAGCGCGAAATCATATTGCGAATATCGTCTGTTGATTCTTGTGTGCGACTTGCTAGTGAGCGTACTTCATCCGCAACAACGGCAAAGCCTCGACCGTGTTCGCCAGCTCGTGCTGCTTCAATAGCGGCATTAAGTGCAAGTAAATTGGTTTGATCGGCAATTGAGTTAATTACATCGACTAATGCACCAATGTTATTGCTTTCCTGTTCAAGGCCTGCAACCACTTTAGATGCTTCACCAATATGTAGCGCAAGTTCAGTCATTACTTTTTGTGCTTGTGTAGAGCGGCTAGCTCCTTCAGCAGTGATTGCTTGTACTTCTTCAGCTGCGTTATTTGTATGTTGTGCATTACGTGATATTTCAAGCACGGTAGTTGCCATTTCAGTCACTGCTGCACTTACACTATCAACTTGTTGCTTTTCTTGCTGAATTTCAGAATTAGTTTGTTCAGAAACACGTCTTAGTTGAGCTGCTGCGTTGCTTAGTTGCTCTGCTTGGGCTGCGGTTTCGAGCATCATGGCGCGTAACTTATCAATAAACGTATTCATGTGATTGGCCAGTTGGCCGACTTCATCTTGGCTATCAATATCAATTTTTTGAGTAAGATCGCCTTCGCCCGACGCTATATCACGCATAATGTGTGTAAGCGTTGTAATGGGTTTTGAAATCATATGGGTAGCCCATAAAATCATGGCTAATATAATAATTAAGATAATAATTACTGCAGTTGTTGTTGCGGTTACTGCTGCATTTACGGGCGCTTCAATCATACTAGTTGGAATAAGTAAGCCTACATACCAATCTATATAAGGCTGCTCTAACTGCAGACGATGGTAAACCACATAAAACTGCTCGCCTTTAAAAGTAACCATTTGGCTGCCTTTAAGGTTATTTCGCATTTGTGTGTTTAACTCTTTAAAGCCTGCGGTATCTGTAAATTGTTGTTCAAGCGCATCGAGCCCTTCTTTACCGTTTGCACCTTCATCTGTAATTGAAAGCTTATGGCCAGTAGCTTTTGAAAAGTGCACCACTTTTTGATTACCATCTAGTAAAAAGCCATAACCTTGTCCGTTAAAGCGAATATTTTCGACCATGTCGTTAATTTTGTTTAATTGTAAATCAACACCACCCATGCCAATGAGTTTACGCTGTGCGTTATAAACAGGTTGTTGTACTACAGCTGATGCTACGCCTGTGGTTAAGTCAACCGAAATAGGCCCTACATAAAGCTTATTAACTTGCATGGCTTCTTGCCACCAACCACGCTTGTAGGCGTAATAAGGCTGGCCGTTATAATGACTTGTGCGCTCATTTTCTTTAAAGTATTCACCAGTGGTTGCTGAAGCAAAAAAGGCAGATAGGATATTTTCATCGTTTGAGCTTAAACGCACAAAATCTTGGTTTACTTCGTTGTAACCAGGCGCACTTTCAAGTGTTTGATCGCGAGTATCCCAATTTTCAAAAAAGTTGATTAAATGCGGGTTATTAACAAAGGTTGATACCATTTTACCGTACATTGCAAAGTAGCTTTGCATTGAAAGTTGCTCGGTCTGTAGATAACTTTGCGCTTCGTTCTCTATATTTTCTCGGGAGAGATTGGCAATATGTTTAACAAAAAATGTTGATGCGATAATTAGTAAAACGGTAATTGTTCCACCAATCAATAATAATATTTTCTTCCGTAATGATAAATTATTTAGCATGAGTGCACGTATTTTTATTATTTATGAAATTATATCTAATCATATATTACTGAAAATCTCTATAAAGTTAGATAAAAAGCACTAATTATGCGTTTAAAATGAAGGGTTATGCAAAAAATGGAAATTAAAGCTAATAAATTAGTAGTATTAGGTGCAGGTTGGTTAGGGCATGCTTTATGCGTAAGTGCACAAAAAGTGGCTTGGCAAGTACAAGGTACACATAGAACGGATGTACATGAGTTCAACTTTGAACGTCAATTTGCACTTGAAAATGGACAATTAGTGCATCAAGTTGATTTACAAGATGCTTATTGGGTTTGTGCTATTCCACCACGCAGCAGGTACAGTGAAAGTAACTATCCTGAAACACTCACAGCAGCGCTTACGCTTTCAAAGAAGCTAAACGCAAAAGGCTTTTTATTGTGCTCATCTACTGGGGTGTACGATCAAGAACCTGGTGTATACAGCGAAAGCAGTGAAATTTCGTGTACTAACGAGCGACAAATAAAGCTTTATGAAGCAGAAGAGCAGGTACTTGAACAAGATGGAAAAGTACTGCGCTTAGCTGGGTTATTAGGTCCAAATAGAGAACCAGGTCGTTTTGTTGCGGGAAAAGAGCTCAATACATCAAGTGAGCAAGTGGTAAATATGGTGCATCAACAAGATGTAATTAATGCCATTTTTGCGGTTATTGAACACTGGAATACAGGGCAAAGTATTTATAATGTAGTTAACCCTGCGCACCCAACAAAAGCTGAATATTACGCGCTAAAGTGTGCAGAACATGGTGGTGATTTACCACGCTTTACCAGTAATGATAAAGCTGAGCGCAAAGTTATTGGCTCAGCTATTGAGGCGTTAGGTTTTACTTACCAGTATGGTATTTAATATGCTGAAGGTAGGGGACTGCACTTAATAAAGTCGCATAACTTACCCTCACTTAGTAATGTATTGGCAGCTTCTATATCAGGTGCAAAGTAGCGGTCTTTATCGTAATAACTAACATGTTCGCGTAATAATGCTTTGGCGCTTTGCACTTTATTTGATGGTTCAAGCGGCTTTCTAAATTCTAGCCCTTGAACCGACGCTAACCATTCAATAGCTAAAACACCTTGGGTATTATTGGCCATTTCACCCAAGCGCCTTGCTGCAAAGGTTGCCATAGAGACATGATCTTCTTGATTTGCCGATGTTGGCAAGCTATCGACTGACGCGGGGTGTGCTAATGATTTGTTTTCTGAAGCAAGCGCAGCAGCGGTAACTTGAGCAATCATAAACCCTGAGTTTACGCCGCCGTTTTCAACTAAAAATGGCGGTAGTTTAGACAGGTTTGAATCGATAAGTAATGCAATTCGCCTCTCTGCTAATGCACCAATTTCGGCAATAGCAATAGCGAGGTTGTCAGCTGCCATTGCCACTGGCTCTGCATGAAAATTTCCGCCCGATATAATATCGCCTACATCAGCAAACACTAGTGGATTATCGGTTACGCCGTTTGACTCGCATAACAATACTTCTGCGGCTTGGCGTATTTGCGTAAGGCAAGCACCTAATACTTGAGGTTGGCAGCGCAAGCAGTAAGGGTCTTGTACTTTTTCGCAATTAACATGGGAGTCACTAATTTGGGAGTGCGTATCGAGCAGCTCTCTAAACACTTGCGCGGTGTCTATTTGTCCGCGCTGACCACGAATTTCATGAATGCGCGCATCAAACGGAGCACGACTGCCCATTGCGGCTTCTATGCTTATAGAGCCAATAACACAGCTTTGTGTATATAAATCTTCCGCTCTAAACAGGCCTTGTAGTGCAAACGCCGTAGACGCTTGTGTGCCGTTTAATAAAGCTAAGCCTTCTTTTGCTGCAAGGGTAAGGGGCTCAAGCCCTGCTATTTTTAGCCCTTGTGCTGCGCTAATTATTTTTCCTTTATGTCGCATTTGGCCTTCAGCTAATAAAGGTAGACACATATGTGCAAGGGGGGCTAAATCGCCCGATGCTCCCACAGAGCCCTTTTTAGGCACGCATGGATATACTTCGCTACTAAGCAGCTGCATAAAAAATTGGATTACTTGCAGGCGAATACCCGAGTAGCCGCGCGAAAGCGAGTTTGCTTTTAAGGTGATCATTAACCTTACTGTGCTGTCATCCATGTATTCGCCAATGCCTGCAGCGTGTGAAAGAACAATGGAGCGCTGTAATAATTCAAGTTCGTCGTCGGCTATTTTGGTATTAGCTAATAACCCAAAGCCGGTATTAATTCCGTATACGGTACGATGCTCGTTTATTACATTTTGAACGGTTTGTGCGCTTGCTGCTATTTGTGACTCGGCATGCTTTACAAGGCTTAATTTTACCGGCGAATTATTAATTTTTCTCAGTGTGTTTAAATCAAGTGAGCCAGGTGTGAGAGTAAGTTCGAACATGATCATTCCTCGTTTAGCATTGGTAGGTCTAAATTTTGCTCTTTAGCGCAGTTTTTTGCTGTGTCGTAGCCTGCATCAGCATGGCGCATTACGCCCGTTGCGGGGTCGTTCCACAATACGCGAGCAATACGCTCTTTAGCTTCATCTGTTCCGTCTGCAACAATAACCACACCAGAGTGTTGGCTAAAGCCCATACCTACACCGCCGCCATGATGAAGTGACACCCAAGTAGCGCCACTTGCCGTGTTAAGGAGTGCATTGAGTAATGGCCAATCAGATACCGCATCAGAGCCATCTTTCATGCTTTCGGTTTCACGGTTAGGGCTGGCAACGGAGCCAGAGTCGAGGTGGTCACGACCAATAACGATAGGAGCTTTAAGTTCGCCATTTTTAACCATTTCGTTAAAGGCCAGTGCAAGGCGTGCTCTATCTTTTAAACCTACCCAACAAATACGTGCTGGCAGGCCTTGAAATTGAATACGTTCACGCGCCATATCAAGCCAATTATGTAAATGTGCGTCATCAGGAATGAGCTCTTTTACTTTAGCATCGGTTTTATAAATATCTTCAGGATCGCCCGATAAAGCTACCCATCTAAATGGGCCAATACCTTCACAAAATAAAGGACGAATATAGGCGGGTACAAACCCAGGAAAATCAAACGCGTTGGTAACGCCTTCGTCAAACGCTATTTGGCGAATATTATTGCCATAGTCTGTTGTTGCTGCACCCGCTTTTTGCAGCGCCAACATCGCTTTAACTTGAACTGCCATTGATTGTTTAGCCGCTTTTACTACAGCTGTTGGATCTTGCTCACGCATTTTTGCTGCGTGATCCATGGTCCAACCTTGTGGTAAGTAACCATTGAGAGGATCGTGAGCTGATGTTTGATCTGTAACTACATCTGGGGTAATACCTGTTTTAACTAGCGTGCTAAATACATCGGCAGCGTTACCAAGTAAACCCACTGATAGGGCCTCACCTTTAACACATGCATCGGTTATTAATTGCAGTGCATGTTCAAGGCTCGTTGCTTTTACATCAACGTAACCTGTTTTTATACGAAAATCGATTCGGCTTTCATCACATTCAACAACAAGTGCACTAAATCCTGCCATTGTAGCTGCAAGCGGTTGTGCGCCGCCCATACCACCAAGGCCACCCGTTAATACCCATTTGCCTTTAGCACTGCCCGAAAAGTGCTGTTTTGCCATAGCTATAAAGGTTTCGTAGGTACCTTGTACAATGCCTTGCGAGCCAATATAAATCCAAGAGCCTGCCGTCATTTGGCCGTACATCATCAAGCCTTTTTTATCTAGCTCGTTAAAATGTTCCCAATTTGCCCAGTGTGGAACTAGGTTTGAGTTGGCAATAAGTACACGCGGTGCATTACTGTGAGTTTTAAATACACCTACTGGCTTTCCTGATTGTACAAGTAGGGTTTCGTCATTTTCGAGTCTGTCGAGGGTTTCTATAATTTTGTCATAACTTGGCCAATCACGGGCTGCTCGGCCAATACCACCATATACAACAAGTGCGTGAGGATGCTCTGCAACTTCAGGGTCTAAGTTATTCATTAGCATGCGCTTGGCAGCTTCAGTCTGCCAGCTTTTAGCACTTATTTTATCGCCGTGAGGTGCACGTATTACGCGACTTGTGTCGAGTCGGTTGTTCATGTTTTGCTCCTGTTGTATATACAAGGTAATTTATTATAAAAAAAGCGCAGTAAGCGCTATTGTTTGTTATTTTTTAAATGTTAAATGGCCGCCTAAGCGATATTTACTGCCTGGAGATACAAGGCGTGCAAAGCTTACAATGCCATTAACAGACCATGTGCGTCGAATAACTTGTAAGCATGGCTCTTCGTTATATAAATTAAGCCATTGGCACATCTCGCTGTTTGGCATGATGGCCTCTACGGTATGTCTTGCTTGGGTAAGCGGTGCCACACTTGATAGGTATTCATGAGGTGTAAGGGAACTAAAATCTTGTTGTAAGTAACCGGCGGCAAGTGCAGGGTTCACAAAACGCTCTTCTAGCTGCAAAGGACTGTCGTTTTCGCTATGCACCAGTACACTTCTATACACAACACTGTCAATTTCAACACCAAGCGCAATAGCAATAGGCGCTACTGCATTTATTGATTCAAGTATGAGTACGCTACAAGTGTAGTTTCCGTTACGTTCTTTTACTTCATCAGCTATATTTTTAATTTCGAGTAATGATGACTGTGATTTAAATGTAGCTACAAATGTACCTAGCCCTTGGCTGCGCGTTAAAATACCAGCCTCAGTTAATTCACTGAGCGCACGACGGGCTGTCATCCTACTTACACTAAATTGGCTACTTAGCTCGTTTTCAGAAGGAACACGTTGGTTTTCTTGCCATGTACCACTGCGAATCTTATCAACAATGAATTGTTTTATTTGCGCAAATTTGGGGGTTGTCATTAAATTAACGGCTAAATATAAAAATAAACGATATAAATAAGATGACATAATTACCTTGTATATACAAGCTGTGTTGTTAGACTATATTTCAATCACTACACGGCGCAAAAGGGCTGCACATGCAAAGTAATATACAAAGTTATGAGTTAGAAGAAATCGATTTACTTTTAACCGACGCCAACATTGCCACTATGGATAGCAATATAAATGCGCCTTATGGTGCGATCGAAAATGCCGCTATAGCAATCAAAAATGGCAAAGTTGCGTGGATTGGAGAGCAATCAACATTGCCAAGCTTTGATGTGTTTGCAACGCCGACATTAAGTGTAAAAGGACAATGGTTAACACCAGGTCTAATAGATTGTCATACGCACTTAGTATTTGCAGGCTCAAGATCTCAAGAGTTTGAGCTGCGCTTGCAGGGTGTAAGTTATGAGGATATAGCAGCACAAGGCGGTGGAATAGCCAGTACAGTTAAAGCGACGAGAGCAGCCGACCGTGAACAATTGTTTGTTGATGCAAAAGATCGCTTAAATACGTTATTAAAAGAAGGTGTAACCACAGTAGAAATAAAGTCGGGCTATGGGCTAGATACTGAAAATGAAGTGAAAATATTAGAAGTTGCTCGTTTATTAGGTGAACACCATCCTATTGATATCAAAACGACATTTTTAGGTGCTCATGCATTGCCGGCTGAATACAAAGACCGTGCTGATGAATATATTGATTTAGTGTGTACAGACATGCTTGATTGCGTTGTCGCTAATAACCTAGCTGATGCAGTCGATGTATTTTGTGAAAATGTAGGCTTTAGTTATTCGCAAACCAAACGTGTTTTTGAAGCCGCTGCAAAACATAATCTACCGGTAAAGTGTCATGCTGAGCAGTTATCTAATCAACATGGTGCTGAGCTGGTGGCGCAGTTTAATGGTTTATCGGCTGACCACATTGAGTATCTTGATGAGGACGGTGTAAAAGCGATGGCACAAGCAGGTACTGTTGCAGTGTTATTACCCGGTGCGTTTTACTTTTTACGAGAAACAAAGTTCCCACCTATTGAGCTACTTAATCAGTATAAAGTACCTATAGCTATCGCGAGTGACTTTAATCCTGGTACTTCACCGCTGTGCTCAGTGCACTTGATGATGAACATGGCGTGCACATTATTTAGATTAACGCCTGAACAAGCATTAGCAGGTGTTACCGTTAATGCAGCTAAAGCTCTAGGGCTAGAAGATCGTGGTGTTTTAAAGCTCGGTGCAAGAGCCGATATTGCACATTGGCAAATAAGTCATCCATCACAATTAAGTTACCAATTTGGCGTAAATAAACTGTTAAATTTATGGATTTTGGGTAGAATTAATTAGTTTGTATTATTTTTATCCATATATAACCTATTTTTAACTTTTTTAGCGAATACGGATGCCGTTAATTTGAACATAATAACCGACAGTAATTTCCCAATATTTTTTAGTGGTGCACTATTAATGGCAATGATTGCCACTTTATTTGCCGTTAAAAATGCCAGTATTAAATTTAGTTATTTATGCACTGCAGCTGTTGGTTTAGCTATTTTAAGTAGCGGCGCAGCTTGGCTGGCCATTTTACTTGCCTTTGGATTTTGTTTTCATTTATGGCAAGCATTTGAGCGCAATAATTGGAGTATGATAATTACTAGCTCTACGGCTGGGCTTTTATTTGTTGTGTTATTTTCAGCTCATTTATTATTAGAAGTTCCGTTATTTTGGGTTGTGTTAGCAATACTGTTATTGGCCATTGTAGGTTTTTTAAATGATGAAAGCGCCGATGCACAAGTTGTTATAGAGGCAGAACCTGCAGATGACGCATTTATTGAAGAATCTCCGCTTTCGGTTTTTGCAGATAGAAAACAGTTACGCCAAGGTTACTACGCATGGTGCAATAACAAACAAGTAAGCGCCGCATTAGTCGTTATTCGTCTTGAAGGATTTGAGCAAGTTAACCAGCATATTGGACGCGACTTTGGCGATATACTTTTAGCGCAATCGGCTAACAGAATAAAAGAGCTACTTTCAAGTGACGAAATAGTAACTTTAGTAGGGCAAGAAAAGCTAGCCCACTTAGGGGGACTCAACTTTGCATTTATTTGTAGCTTTGCAAATCAAAAGCACTTACATGAGCTGGTTATAGATCAAATACTTAGCGCGACACTTAAGCCGTTTAATGTTGCTAATTGCACTGTAGAGGTTAAGGCTAGGGCGAGTTATGTTGATTGTAATGAGCAAGATAATAACTTTGATAATTTAATATCGTACGCATACTTAGCACTCGATAGCCATCCAGATCGTAGAGTTGTGCCTTACCATCAACAGATGATGATTGAACTGCGAGAGCAACAAGCACGCTTAAAAGAGCTTGCTAACATTGATTTTGCTAGCGAATTAGAGCTTTATTTTCAACCTATTATCTGTAATGAAAGCGGTCAAATTGAGTTTTTAGAATTACTTCTGCGTTGGCAACATCCTAAACAAGGGATTTTATCGGCTAATCGTTTTATTGATGATATTAGAATTGCAGGGCTTGGTTATCCGCTTGCTAAATTTGTAATAGAGCGAGCCGCTGAGCTTGCAATGGCGCTTAGAGTAGAAGGTATTTCTATACCGCTTAGCATTAACGTATTTGGCCCTGAAATGCTAAATGAAGAGTTTGTAGAATTTGTAGATGTTGTTATAAGCGAGCACCATTTAGAAGCAGGCGACTTAATTGTTGAATGTCCTTTGCATATTTTTGCTGGTTTAGATGACAAAGGCAGAGGTATGATCGCAAGGCTTAATAATATTGGCTTGAAAGTGTGTGTTGATGGACTGGGCGATAATCCTGTATTGCTCTCTAAACTGCCTAGTTTAGCGGTTGAATATATTAAGGTTTCACCTTCACTTACGGCTGATTTTAGTAATCAAAATAATATACGTAGTTTAGTTGGCGGAATGGTCGAAATGCATAACCAACAAAAAACAAAAGTGATTTTTGAAGGGGTAGAAACGCTTGAGCAACTTAAGTTTGTAAAAAGCTTAAAAGGTTATGCAGCCCAGGGTTATTACTTTGGTCACCCGCTAAGTAGCATTGGTTTGATGAGCTGGCTAAAAGAGTGGCGACAAGCGCAGCAGCGTTAGGTGTTTTCTTTGGCTTGTAGGTAACTATTTACAAGCGCACTGATTACTTGCCCTACATGCGTAATACCAGTTTCTACTCCATTAGGATGCTGGCTGGGAGCGGCTTCACACAAGTGTAAATACTTAGCGTGGCGGTTACTTGCAGCTAAATGCACAAAGTGCTCGGTGTCGCTTACACTAAATCCACAGCATGTGTACGCACTAACAGGCATGTAAGTAATACTATCTAAGTCAACTTCAATACCCAGTGGTAAATCGTTAAAATTATTCAGTGCGTTTTCAATTGCCTGCGTAAGCGTTACTTTTCGCTTAACGTGTATTGATTGATAGCTATCAAACTTAAAGTCAGCGTCTTTCATTGCATCTATAATTGCTTGATTGTTTTTTAATTCATGCAAGCCAATAACATGGTAATTACTTAGATGTTGCTCGTTATATGCGTAGCGAAACCCATTACCACTATGGCGCCCTTCACATTCTCTAAAGTCTGCATGGGGGTCAAAGTTAATGGCATTAATAGGCGTGTTTTTTGACTTACTTAGCGCACGAATAATTCCCAAGCAATTATTATGACCCCCGCCAATAACTATTGGCTCAAGGCCTGCTTTAAAAATAAGGCTTAATACTGACTCTACGCGTTCATCAAGTTGTTGGCATAAATCTCGTAGTTGAGTTAACTGCTGGGCTTGTTGATTATCGAGCTGGCTACTTTGGGCCATTAAATCATCAGTATCTACTTCACCCAATAAAAGTACTTTTTGAGTGGCAATAAATTGATTGTGAGGTTGGTTTAAAAAGCGTTTTAAAAAAGCCGACCATGCTTCGTTTGCACCGCCATTCCCTAAGTTTGCCTTGGGGCCAATATCTTCGCAAATACCGAGGAGTACGTAGCGAATACCAAATTGAGCAGCGTCAATGAGTGCTTGTTGCAGGTTTACTTGAGTGTCGAGCAAGGCCATTGCTTGCCATGCTTTTTTCTCATTTGCGCGGGTAGAACAAAGTGCTCTAACCGCGCTTTCATCATATACTTTTAAGTGGGAGGTCACGTTATACTTCTACAACTTCCAACTCTAATTCTTCTGCAGATAAAACAATGCCTGTGCTGTCGGCATAAATAAAGTCGTCATCAAAAAATGATACGCCTGCAAAGTTAACACCTATAGCATCTTCGCCAGCACCTTCGCTGTCGGCTGCAACAGGAATAGAAGCAATTGCTTGAATGCCTAAATCAAGCTCTTCAAGCTCATCAACATGGCGTACTGCGCCATAAACAACAATACCATTCCAGTTGTTTTCAAGGGCTAATTCGGCCAGTTCAATATCGATTAGTGCGCGACGAGTTGAGCCACCACCATCAATAAGAAGTACCAATCCTGTACCATCTTGAGAAAGTAATTCGCGGATCAGTTCATTATTTTCAAAACATTTAACCGTTTTAATGCGGCCACCAAAGCTGTGTCGACCACCAAAGTTGATGAACATTGGTTCTAGCACGTCAACCACGTCAGCAAAGTGGTCGCATAAATCAGAAGTGCTGTAATCCATTATTTTATCCTCAAAAGGTACATTAATTTATAACTCAGTATACCCTCCTTATAAGCAATAACAACGACTTAATCGCAGTAAATTTGGTCAAAACAAGCGTTAGATCATCAATCGCAATAATAGTGTATTAAAAGCGTCACTCAATTGTTATTTACAACACATAAGCTAAATCGGTGTTCATATATTATGCAATAAGGGTAGATGATGGATAATAATATGCTTAAAAAGGTAACTCAGATAGATGAGCAATTATTTTTAACTTTGTTTAATTGCAATTCACCTAGATGGTTTAAAACAATGGCGTTTGGATTATCTAAAAGTGGTGATGGTGGATTGTATGTATTGGTGTGCTTAGCTGTATGGTGGCTTAGTAATAATGAGCAACATCAATTATTGCCAGCAACGATATTAATTGGTTTTGTTATAGAGAGACCTATTTACTTACTGGCCAAAAATAGATTTGCTCGAATTCGTCCATGCGACTGTTTGGTAACAAACGCCTATATAGTTCCCAGTGATAAGTTTAGTTTGCCATCAGGTCACAGTGCAGCTGCTTTTTTAGTCGCTATTATATTAAGCCATTTTTTTCCAGAATATGCATGGCTACTACTTAGTTGGGCAGCCGGTGTGGCTATTTCTCGTGTGGTATTGGGCGTGCACTTTCCTGCAGATATTATTATAGGTTCAACTATTGGTAGTTGTTGTGGCCTATTTGCGTTAGCGATCGTGGTGCCTGCATGAAAATACTGTACGGAGTACAAGGCACTGGTAATGGACATATAACGCGAGCTCGTGTTATGGCAAGTTGTTTTACTAAACTCGGTATTGAGGTTGATTATGTTTTTTCAGGGCGTGCAAATAAAGATTACTTTGATATGCACGAATTTTCAGATTATAAAGCGTTTCGTGGTTTATCGTTTAGTACTGAATGTGGGCAAGTTAAAAATTTAAAAACACTTAAAAATGTACGAGTTTGTAAGCTGGTGAGTGATATAAAATCGCTTGATGTAAAACAGTACGACTTTGTACTTAATGATTTTGAGCCCATTACTGCATGGGCTGCAAAAAAAGCAGACATACCCGTTATTGGCATTAGTCATCAAGCTGCATTTTTGTCAGATAATGTGCCTATGTTTGGTCGTGGTATATTCAGAAAATCGCTCATTAAGCATTACGCACCAGCATCCACTTACTTAGGTGTGCACTGGCAACCATTTGCAAATAACATAATACCGCCTTTTATTGCTCATCATAATCATGAAAACCCTGTTGCAGTAATGAATAAGGTATTGGTGTATTTACCTTTTGAAAACTTAGATAGCGTTGTTGATTATTTAAAAGACTTTCCCGAAAAAGAGTTTTATTGTTATCACCCACATGCCAAAAATCAATCTTTTGGGCATATACATTTGCGAACCCCCTCACGTTCTGATTTTTTAAATGACTTAGCAAATACCAGTGGCGTTATTGGTAATGCAGGGTTTGAGCTTGCCAGTGAAGCGCTAAAGTTAGGTAAAAAGTTACTATTAAAGCCCTTGTATGGGCAGTTTGAGCAAACAGCAAATGCACAAACTTTGTTTGCCATGGGTATGGCGCATGTTATGAACTATTTAAACCCGCAAGCTCTTGATGACTGGAATAGTGCTCCGCAAAATAAGCAAATAAATTACCCAAGCGATCCTGCACCATTAATTAATTGGTTGGTTAAAAAACAATGGAATAATACAGAGTCGTTACACAAAGGCTTATGGAAAAGCGTGAAAAATTAAAGACCTGGCATTATTAATGATTTTTCAGCTTAGTAGGCTCGCTGAAAATTACCAATAAGGTTAAGGAATAAACTTTATTGGTACACTATTTTTGTTTTGTTCGTGCTCAGCCACGCGCGCTAAATACTCATCCCACAATCTATTTTGCTGCTCTTGGAGTTTTGTAAAATACTGCCAACTAAATAATCCGCTGTTATGCGCATCATCAAAATCTAAACGCAGTGCATAGTGCCCAACGGGTACTATGTTTTTAATACTAACTGACTGCTTATTTAAAACCAGTTTCATAGGGCCAGAGCCGTGGCCTTGTACTTCTGCAGAAGGGGAGTGAACGCGTAAAAATTCACAGCTAAAAGTGGCTTGGCTGTCGTCGTCAAAAAAAACGTCTAAGTTTTTACTCACGCTGTGGTAATGCACTTTTGTAACGTGTTTCATTTAATATGTCCCATAAAAAAGCCCCCGTACGGAGGCTTTTAGTATAAAGGGTATCAATTAAAGAATGAAGCGACTTAAGTCTTCATCTTCAACAAGTGCACCTAGATGTTTTTCAACATAAGCGGCGTCAATGACAAGTGACGAACCTGCTTTTTCAGAGGCGTCGTATGAAATTTCTTCCATCAATCTTTCCATCACTGTGTGCAAGCGGCGGGCACCAATGTTTTCGGTCTTCTCGTTAACTTGCCACGCAGCTTTAGCAATACGCTCAATAGCATCATCACTAAACTCAATAGTTACTTGCTCAGTTTTAAGTAGCTCTCGTTGTTGCTCAGTAAGCGATGCATGCGGCTCTGTAAGGATGCGTTTAAAGTCATCTGCAGTTAGTGGCTCAAGTTCTACTCGAATCGGTAAACGACCTTGCAGCTCAGGTATCATGTCTGATGGCTTAGACATTTGGAACGCACCTGAGGCAATAAACAACATGTGGTCAGTTTTAACCATGCCATGTTTAGTATTTACCGTTGAGCCTTCAATTAGCGGTAGTAAATCGCGTTGAACGCCTTCGCGGCTCACATCTGGACCTGAGCTGTCACCGCGTTTACAAATTTTGTCTATTTCATCAATAAACACAATACCGTTTTGTTCTACTGCAAAAATAGCCTGTTCTTTTAGCTCTTCAGGGTTTACTAATTTAGCGGCTTCTTCTTCCGTTAATAGTCTGAAGGCTTCTTTAATTTTTAACTTACGTTTAGTACGTTTATCGCCGCCCATGTTTTGAAACATGCTTTGTAACTGGTTGGTCATATCTTCCATACCAGGAGGGGCCATAATTTCTACGTTTGGTTGAGCCTGTGCTAAGTCTATTTCGATTTCTTTATCGTCTAATTGACCTTCACGTAATTTTTTACGGAATGTTTGGCGAGTAGATGAAGTATCGTCGCGTTGGCTTTCGCCATATTGATCTTTAACAGGTGGTAAAAGTGCATCTAAAATACGCTCTTCTGCTGCTTCCTCGGCGCGATGTTTAAACTTTTTAGTTTGTTGCTCACGTGTCATTTTAATTGAAACATCAACGAGATCACGTATGATCGTATCTACTTCTTTACCAACATAACCAACTTCAGTGAACTTAGTCGCTTCTACTTTAATGAATGGTGCGTTAGCAAGTTTTGCTAAACGGCGGGCAATTTCTGTTTTACCTACACCGGTTGGACCAATCATTAAAATATTTTTTGGTGTTACTTCGCTACGCAAATCTTCATTTAATTGCATGCGGCGCCAGCGATTACGAAGCGCAATAGCGACTGCTTTTTTAGCCTTAGCTTGACCAATAATATGCTGATCTAGTTCGTGAACAATTTCTCTTGGAGTCATATCAGACATAACGGTTCCTATTATAATTCTTCGATTGTTTGGAAGTTATTAGTAAATACGCAGATGTTGCCTGCAATAGTTAAGCTTTTCTCTACTATTTCACGAGCGCTTAAATCTGTATTTTCTAAAAGGGCGGTTGCAGCTGATTGCGCAAAGTTGCCACCACTGCCAATTGCAATTAGGTCGTTTTCTGGCTGAACTACATCACCATTACCGGTAATAATTAAAGAAGCGGTTTCGTCTGCAACAGCGAGTAACGCTTCGAGTTTTCGAAGTGCACGGTCACTTCGCCAATCTTTAGCCATTTCTACTGCGGCTTTAGTTAGGTTACCTTGGTGCATTTCTAATTTGCTTTCAAAACGTTCGAAAAGAGTGAAGGCATCAGCAGTACCGCCGGCAAAACCAGCGATTACTTTGCCATTATAAAGACGTCTAACTTTACGGGCGTTGCCCTTCATTACGGTGTTACCAAGCGAAACTTGGCCATCGCCGCCAATTACAACTTTGTCGCCGCGGCGAACACTTACGATAGTAGTCATGTTATTCCTCATCATCGAGCTGCAGAGGCAACTCGTAAAAAACGATTATGATGAGGTTATATGGGTGAATGGTTTATTTTCAAGTCCAGCCCCAAATTCCGCAGCCGACTATTTTTACACGTTTAAGTTTGTTTTTATCGCTTTCGGCCTGGCGTTTGGTTTTATAAGGGCCTAAACGTACTTTATACCAAGTACCATTGCTGCCTTCAGCCTGTTTTATTTCAGAAATTAGCCCTGCAAATGCGATTTTAGCTTTTAACGATTCAGCTTGTGCATGAGTTCTGAACGAACCGCACTGCATAACATAAGGACCTTTTTGCTCAAGTTCTTTTACTTCAACTTGAATTTCGTGGTTTCTGATTTCTTTAATAAATTCCGGTGTACGTGGAATAACAACTTCTACTTTTGCGGGTGCTGTTGGGTTAGCTTGTTTTTCGACAAGTTTTGGATCGGCATTACTTTTTATAAACCATAATGTGTAGGCAAAACCACCTACGAGTAAGATGGCTATAACGGCTAAAAGAATAGGAAATGGTTTTTTAGCGGGTACGTTTTTTTTACTGTTTCTGCCTGCAGGCTTTTTATTAATATAATCGTGCTGTGCCATGGTGTTATTTTGGCCTTAACCTAAATCATGTCTATAGGGTCTACGTCTAAGCTCCAGCGTACTTTTTGTGCAAGTTTACTGGTACTTAAATAATCAACCATTTGCGCAAGGTACTGATGTAATATGCGACGATCTTGCGCTTGAATATGCAATTGAAAACGATACATACCTGCGACTCTTTCAAGTGGAGCAGGGATCGGACCAAGCAATTGTATACCAGATACCCCATTCACAGGAACCAAATCCGTCAAAAAATCGACGACTAACTTAATACTATGCCCTTGTGCACGGACAATGGCCATATTTGTAATAGGTGGCAAGTCTGCATCATCGCGCTCACTAAGGGCAAAACGGGCAAAATCTTGGTAACCATTATTAACTAAGTCTTGTAAAAGAGGGTGTTCTGGAAAGTGCGTTTGTAATAACACTTGGCCAGGCTCTCCTGAACGCCCAGCACGACCCGCTACTTGGGTAACTAATTGCGCTAAGTGCTCTGTCGCTCTAAAGTCGCACGAGTATAAGCCGCTATCAACGTCCAAAATTATAACAAGGCTTACATCTGCAAAATGATGGCCTTTGGCAAGCATTTGTGTTCCCACTAAAATACGTGCGCCACCTAGGTTTATTTCATCAAGTGCTTTTTCAAGGCTACCTTTACGACGGGTTGAATCGCGGTCTATGCGAGTAACGGGTGTATCAGGGAATTCGGTTGATAAAAACTCTTCAATTTGCTCCGTGCCTTTACCGTTAGGAAATATTTGCGTACTCCCACAGTCAGGGCATTGGTGAGGGACAGGGTACTGGTCGCCACAGTGATGACAGATCATTTGCCCAATCGCTTTATGAAATGTAGCGCTGGTACTGCATCGTTTACACTCGCTCAACCAACCGCACTCATGGCAAATAAGGGTGGGTGAGAAACCTCGGCGATTTAAAAATACCATAACCTGTTTACCGCGATTTAAGTGCTGACGCATAGTAGCAAGGCTTGCATGTGCAATACCTGCTTGGTCGGGCTGACCTTTCATATCGAGTAACTTAAACTGATTGTCAGTCGCTGTTTGCGCACGCTCGGTTAAACTTAATAGCTGGTATTTGTTATTAATTGCTTTGTGAAGTGTTTCAAGCGCGGGTGTGGCGCTGCCTAATATAAGCGGGATTTTATGCTGAAAAGCTCTGTAAGCGGCTAAATCACGAGCATGGTAACGAAGAGTATCTTGTTGTTTAAATGACGAGTCGTGTTCTTCATCAACAACAATCATACCGAGTTTTAAAAATGGTAGAAAAATACTCGAACGCGTGCCAATAACTATCGCGCAACTGCCTTTTTCGCAAAAACGCCATGTTTGTAAACGTTCGTTGTCGGTAAGTGCTGAGTGCCAAAGCATAATGGGTGTATCAGGAAAGCGGCGACGAAAACGATTCACTGTTTGTGGTGTTAGGCCGATTTCGGGCACGAGTACGAGGGCTTGCTCGCCACGTTTGAGTACTTCTTCTAGGCACTGTAAATACACTTCGGTTTTACCGCTGCCCGTTACGCCTTCTAATAAAAAGCTGCTAAAGCCAGTACTTTGATTGATAGCTGTACAGGCAACCGCTTGTTCTTTATTAAGCACTGGTTTACTACCAACCGTTGGCGCAACACTTTGCCATTGGTTATCGTGTTCAATAGTTTGTGTTATGAGTTCTTTATCTATTAGGCTATCTATTGTTTTTTTACTAAAGCCCAATGCTTTTAACTCAGTTAATGATGACTTACCTGATTGCGATAACTGCTTTAATAGGTTGAGCTGTGTTTTAGCTTTTAATGACGGTACTTTTGCACCTTTTTCTGTCAGAGCAACCATATTAATGCTGGTTTTATCTGGTGATTCACCTTGGCGAAGTACAGCGGGTAGCGCTATATGAATCGTTTCGCCTAAGGGGTAGCAGTAGTAGCGAGCAGTAAAGCTAAGTAAGTCTAAATGTTGGGAACTTAAAATAGGGGTATCGTCGATGACTTCTATAATACTTTTTATTTTATTTTCTGGGACATCAGTACTATTTTTGATACTGAGAATTACGGCTACTTTTTTTTGATTACCAAAAGGTACCAAAACCCGCATGCCAGGTAGTAAAGGGCTTGATAAGCCACTGAGCTGTTCTTCTATTTTATAATCAAAGGTGCGTGGAAGCGGAACTTTAATAGCAACTTCAACAAAACTCATAACAACTCAACCCGTAAAATTAATGCTGTAATGTACTAAAAATAACGCTAAAAACCTACTAGCAATAGTACTTGAGAGCGAGATTGTTCACTTTTTTGGCAAAAACATAAATAAATACTTGTGTAGGGGGAGGTTGTTGGATAAAATCCGCCACCAACAAATTTGTTTTAACGACGTATGGTGCCAAACTCCGGGTTTGGAGAGCGATGCGGCCTTAACTAGAGGTTCCTATGAAAGAAGGTATTCACCCTAAGTACGAAGTAATTTCTGCAACATGTTCATGCGGAAACCAATTCGAAACTAGCTCAACTCTTTGTAAAGACATTCACTTAGACGTATGTTCTGCGTGTCACCCGTTTTACACTGGTAAGCAAAAAGTTTTAGACACTGGCGGACGTGTTGATCGTTTCAACAAACGCTTCGGTGCACTTGCCAGCAAGAAATAATTATTGCTGTTTAGTTAAAAAAAGCACTTTAGGGTGCTTTTTTTGTGCCTAAAATTTGTTATTTATTATTTTATTTCGTTGATTTTAGCTATACCCCCTTTTGCATAACTATTTCCTATTCTTATTCTGAGTATGCATAAACCTTTACAGACAAATCGATAGATATTCTCTATATTTTAAATAGTATAATTTTTAACTAGGTTGATAAAAGTAGCTAACGTGGGCTTATCTGTTTTTAAAGTAGAGTAGTAGGCTGTTATTTTAAGTTTATGCTGATACTTTATACATACATTTTATTAATATTTTAATAAGTATAAAAGCACCTCAACACTTACTTTTTAGGTGAATTTCTATTTATGAAATGTTGATATAATCCTGCAAAGTTACTGAAAAACCTCTTAAAATCAAAGGATATAGCATATAACAGGATAGACCTGATATTGCTTGGAATTTAAAAATAATAAGGGTATCGTATCCCAAGACTCCACCTCTCACTTTAACTTAAATTGCAGGATACCATCGCGTTATGTCTGACTTTCGTGAACAAGCACTACATTATCACTCACATCCCGTACCTGGTAAAATTAGCATTGAGCTAACAAAGCCCGCTGAAACGGTTCATGATCTCGCACTTGCGTATAGCCCAGGTGTTGCCGAACCTGTACGTGAAATTGCTGCAGATCCTGCAAATGCATATAAATATACCGGTAAAGGTAATATGGTTGCGGTTATCACTAACGGTACTGCAATTTTAGGACTTGGTAATTTAGGTCCTTTAGCGTCTAAACCAGTGATGGAAGGTAAAGCGTTATTGTTTAAACGTTTTGCAGGACTTGATTCTATCGATATTGAAGTTAAGCACAAAACAACAGAAGACTTTATTAATACGGTTGCCAACATTGCCGACACATTCGGCGGTATCAACCTTGAAGATATTAAAGCCCCAGAGTGTTTCGAAATTGAAAAGGCATTGATTGAACGTTGTAGTATTCCGGTTTTTCATGATGATCAACACGGTACTGCAATTGTAACGGCTGCTGGTATGCTCAACGCGCTAGAAGTACAAGGTAAATCAATTGAAGATGCAATTATTGTATGTTTAGGGGCTGGCGCTGCAGCAGTTGCGTGTATGGAGCTGTTAATTAAGTGTGGTGCACTGCGTGAGCACATTTACATGCTTGACCGTAAAGGTGTTATTCATACTCGTCGCGATGACTTAAACGAATATAAACAGCTTTTTGCTAACAATACGGATAAACGTACGCTGCAAGATGTAATTGCAGATGCGGATGTATTTGTAGGCGTTTCTGGCCCTAACTTATTAGCGGCTGAAGATTTAAAGCTAATGGCAGCAAAACCGGTTGTGTTTGCGTGTTCAAATCCAGATCCTGAGATTGATCCTGCACTTGCGCACGGCGCACGCAACGATTTAATTATGGCAACAGGGCGCTCTGATTACCCTAACCAAGTTAATAATGTTTTATGCTTCCCGTTTATTTTCCGTGGTGCACTTGATGTACGTGCAAGCGCTATTAACGATGAAATGAAAATTGCTGCAGTAGAGGCTATTCGTAGTATTGCCAAAGAACCTGTACCAGCAGAGGTTTTAAAAGCCGCTGGTGTTGATAAACTAGAATTTGGTGCGCAGTATATTATTCCAAAACCAATGGATCCACGTTTACTACCGCGTATAGCAAGAGCTGTTGCACTTGCTGCTGTTGAGTCGGGTGTAGCACAAATTGATTTACCAGAAAATTATATGCAATAAATCTACACAGTAGAGCTATGCAATAAAATTTAGACATAAAAAAACCTCAGTATTAACTGAGGTTTTTTTATGTCTTTGTAATATTTATACCAATTCCAATAAATAGCTGATCTATTTTACTTGCTAAAACAACCCATTTCTTTGTTGTAAATTTCGCAAAGGGAATAACCATTTACATCAATTTACGCCTAGAACTGAATTATTTTTTCGGCGTAAAATTTAGATCACATACTTAATGGAATTGGTATTATTCTTCGTTTAAAACAGGTACTTCTAGACCCATTTCTTGCATTATTTTTTTAACTTCTTCAGGTACTTTTTCTGCGTTATCTTTACGTAGGTCGTCGTCATTTGGTAAAGGTTGGCCAGTAAAAGCATGCAAAAACGCTTCGCATAGCAATTCACTATTTGTAGCATGGCGAAGGTTGTTGATTTGACGACGTGTACGTTCGTCAGTTAATACCTTTAATACATTTAGCGGGATCGAAACGGTGATCTTTTTAACTTGCTCTGATTTTTTCCCGTGTTCTGCGTATGGGTGAATATACTCACCATTCCATTTAGCCATAAGATGTATCGTTGCCTCAGATTATTAATTTCTCACACGGCATAAAAAGCGTGTAAATATGCGTGAAATTCTATCGATTTAAAAAAGATAGTCAAATAATAGATACAGATCTACCTTAATAAGCCTATTGTGAATGTAAATATAGGCGCACTTTAACAAACTTAATTGTGGCGTTAGTTATGGCTATCTTTATTTTTAGCCATCTAGAGCTTTAAAATACTTTGACTTATCAAAATGGATAACTTACTCTTTTAGACGTCTAAACATCCAAATTAATCAGGTGACGAATATGAGCGAAGAAAATAAAGCAACCATTGCTGTGCGTAACGGCGTTGATGCTGATAAACATCATGGAGCGGTAGTACCGCCAATCTATTTATCGACTACGTATTCGTTTGCCGACTTTGATACTAAACGCGAGTATGACTATGGTCGTAGCGGCAATCCTAATCGGGATATTTTAGCTGAAACGCTTGCTAAGCTTGAAGGTGGTGCTCGCGGCATAATTACTGCTACAGGCATGGCTGCCGTACATTTAGCTACTCAGCTACTTAACAGTGACGATACGCTAGTAATTCCACATGATTGTTATGGTGGTAGTTATCGTTTATTTACATCGCTGCAAAAACGCGGCTTACTAAAGCTCGAAATACTCGATTTAACAAAAGCAGAAAGCCTGCAACAAATTTTAGCAATTAAACCTAAGCTTATTTGGATAGAAACCCCAAGTAACCCAGTACTTCGTTTAACTGACATTAAAGCGGTTACCGATGTTGCAAAAAAATGCGGTGCATTGGTGGCTGCAGATAACACGTTTTTGTCACCGGCCTTACAAAATCCTATTAAGTTTGGTGTTGATATTGTGGTGCATTCAACTACTAAATACATTAACGGACACTCAGATGTTGTGGGCGGCGCTGTTATTGCCGCAACACAAGAGCTAGGCGATGAGCTTGCTTGGTGGGCTAATAACATTGGTATTACGGGTGCGCCTTTTGATAGCTATTTAACGCTGCGTGGTTTACGTACTTTAAATGTGCGCCTAAGGCAGCATCAAGAAAATGCACTGGCAATAGCTGAGTACTTAGAAAACTCTGAATTTGTAAGCCAAGTTTATTACCCTGGTCTTAAGTCACATCCTCAACATCAGCTGGCTAAAGCACAACAACTTGGTTTTGGTGGCATGGTTAGTTTTGATATTAAAGGCGATATAAACGACGCTGCGGCATTTTTAACTAGCCTTAAAACGTTTAGTTTAGCTGAGTCACTAGGTGGCGTAGAGAGCTTAATTTGTCATCCTGCAACCATGACGCACGCAGGCATGGATGCAACAGCACGTTTAGAGGCGGGTGTTGGCGATACGCTTATTCGTATTTCGGTAGGTATTGAAGATATACACGATTTAGTCGCTGATTTTGAGCGCGTGTTTGAACTTGTAAAACCAGGGCAAAATAAAAATGTTGGCCGTGTTGGCAAAGGTGCAGGCACTTCTGGTGGTAACGTTAAATTAAGTGCAGCCCGTCCGGCGCTTTGGTAAGTAATACCAATCCACAATAATACCTAATCAATTTGAGGGATTAAACCGGACGCTAACGTCGTTAAAAATTTCTGATATACGACTGCATGGATGCAGGAGGTAGAGCAATGCAGGAGCAATTAGTGATAACAACTAAATAACGAAATTTTTGCCTTGTTATCGGCACGGTTTTCTTACCTCAAAATAGACTACTTAATTAAGCGAATTGGTATAAATATGGTCAATTGTATACATAAATTTGGTGGCTCGAGTTTAAGCTCGAGCGATCGCTATCAAAGTGTAGCAAAAATAATAATTACGCATACTCAACCAGGTGATTGTGTGGTGGTATCGGCTGCGGGTAAGACAACCGATACGCTAGTATTACTTTGGCAAAGTTATCAAAAAGAAGATACTCAAGCAGTCGCCGATATTTTATTGCAGTTAAATAACCATCAAAGTGATTTAATAGAGCAGCTATTAGAAGCCGATTTAAAGCGAATTGCACTTAAAACACTAAGTATCGAGCTTAGCTATATTGCAGAACTTACTCAGGCTGAGCAGCTAAAAGAGGCTGCGTTACTTGCACATGGCGAACTGTGGTCAGCTCGTTTACTAGCCACTTATTTGCAGCAGCTAAATATTGAGGCATGTGCTCAAGATGCTCGCACTCTTTTTACCTTAAGTGATGGCGAATTAATGCACGCAGAAAATGTGCAGCAATGTGGGCAGTTAATTTTACCTAATAAAATAAATGTTGTTACTGGGTTTATTGCCGCTGATATTAAAGGCGAGACAGTAACGCTTGGACGCAATGGTAGTGATTACAGTGCAACACTGCTTGCAAATTATTGTAATGCTAAGCAAGTATGTATTTGGACTGATACGCAAGGAGTGTTTAGTACTGATCCACGTAAAGTGCAAAAAGCGATTAAATACGGCAAAATTTGCCGTGGACAAGCTAATTTACTGGCTCGTTTAGGTAATCCTGTTTTACATGCTAAAACGCTATCGCCTTTAAAAAACACTAATATAAAGCTAGCTGTACGCAGTAGTTTTGACGTTCAAGCAAGTCCAACTCATATTGTTAAAGAAGGCCTGGCTAAGAAAAAACGATTTATAACGACACTACAAAATGTTGACCTATTAATGGTTGAAGGATTAAGTGAGGGAGAAGTTGCAAGTGTTAGTCAGCTTATTCAGCATAGCCTTCATCACTTTAATCACAATGGTGAAGTGTATTTAGTTGTACCGGCAGCACAAACTTATCTGGTTATTAATTATTTTGCGGGTAGGGCAAATATTAGTGAGTCAAATTTAAACGGCTGTGCAATTGTAGCGCCTGAGCAAGACGTTAATATATTAAGCTTACAAGCATTAGATTTATTAAAACTTCACAGTATAAAACCTCGTTTTGTCCATCAAGATACTGAATATGCTTTATTACTTACCGATCAATTTATAGATAGCGATATACAAAGTGCTTTACATGATAAGCTAATTAATAAAGGCCAAGAAATAGCAATTATAGTTGCGGGGCTTGGTAACGTAGGTGATGCTTTTATTAAGCAGTTATCGGCGCAATTTGAGCGTTTATCAGATGACTTTAGCATTAAATTAGTTGCATTAGTACGCTCTCAAGAGATGTTGTTTAATCCAAGTGGAGTTAATCCTCAAACATGGAAAAAACAATGGCAGCTTGAGGCAAAAAAATACCAAAGTAGTGATTTATTAAATGCAATTAGCGAGCTTGATTACGAGCGTAAAGTAGTCATTGATATTACTGCTAGCGAGCAATTTAGCCAGCTTTATACTGGTTTTGTCCAAAGCGATTGTCATTTAATTAGTGCAAATAAATATGCGGGTACAGCGCCTACGCTCTGGTATCAAACTCTTAGAAATAATTTGGCAGAGCGCAACTTACATTGGCGATATAATACAAGTGTCGGCGCTGGTTTGCCTATTAACTTTGCCTTGGCAGATTTGCAAAATAGTGGCGATAAAATAACACGTATAGAAGGCGTATTTTCAGGTACGCTTTCGTGGTTATGTAGTAAATATGATGGTTCTACCGCATTTTCTGAGTTGGTACTAGAAGCACAGAAAATGGGATTCACAGAGCCAGACCCTCGCGAAGATTTATCTGGGCGAGATATGCAGCGTAAGCTACTTATTTTAGCTCGAGAGCTAGGTGTAGAGCTTGAACTTGAACTTGATGATATTAGCTTGTCGGCATTGATGCCAGATGAACTTACGCTGGGAAATTGGGATGACTTTTTAAATAAAAAAGCACAGCTAGATGCGTTCATTGAAGAGCATGCAGCCGCAGCAAAAGTTAAAAATTCAGTACTTAGGTACACTGGGTTATTAGAAATTACAAACGATAAAGTAATTGCTAAAGTGGGAATCGCGTATGTGCCAAATGGTAATGCGTTAGTGAATTTAACACCGGGCGATAATATTTTTGTAATTAATAGTAAGTGGTACAACGACAACGCATTAGTGATTCAAGGACCTGGGGCAGGCAGGGAAGTAACCGCAGCAGGTATTCATTCAGATTTATATTGGCTTGTTCAAAACTTAAAATAGATTTTATATTTACACGAAATAAAACGGCCGCTTAAATAAGCGGCCGTTTTTGTATTACATACATATTATTAAAATAGTTCTTCTTCAGTTTTTGTGTCTTCTTCAAATATATCGTTAGGCTGAGATAGCACATACTTTGTAGGGGCGGTGCCTTTTTCAAAATATTCAAAGCGACTTGTGTAGTCGTTTTTATGACTCAACAGGCCAGTAGCTAAATCAATGCGGATTGAAACAAGCCCTTCAGGCGGTTCAATTGGCGCTTCAGGTGTTCCCTCAAGTGCGGCTTTCATAAACTCAATCCATGCAGGTTGTGCTGTTTTAGCACCCGATTCAGCGCCTGATATTTGGCTACTATCAAGGTTGTTATTGTAAGTTGAGCGACCAAGAGAGTTGCCAGGGTTATCAAACCCAACCCATACAGAAGTCATCACTTTACTGTTAAAACCACTAAACCAAGTATCTACAGAATCGTTTGTTGTGCCTGTTTTCCCCGAAAGGTCGCGACGTTCCAAGGCTTGCGCGCGCCAACCTGTACCACTCCAACCTGTTTTATGAGCCCAGCTTCCGCCGCCCCAAATACCACTGTGCATTGCATCAGCTATTAAAAATGCATTCTGCTTAGATATAATTCTCGGTGCACACTTTTTTGGTTGATCCACTTCAACGTTACTATTGTGTATTGAGAGTTCATTGTATGTTGGTAAAGACTCTTCGTCACAGGCAAGAGCAGGGTTTGCTTCAAATAATACATTGCCGTAGGCATCTTGAATCTCTGAAATAAAGTAAGGTTCAATTAAGTGACCACCATTGGCAAATGTACTCATACCCCTGGCAAGTTCAAGAGGGGTGATAGAAGCACTACCAAGCGCTAGTGATTCACTGCGATTAATGTCAGCGTTTTTAAAGCCAAATTTCAGTAAGTGATCGGCTGTACGTTGTAATCCTACACCGCGTAGCAAACGCACCGAAATAACATTTTTAGACTGTGCTAAAGCACGGCGAATTCGAATAGGTCCATTGTATACAGCAGGGCTGTTTTTAGGGCGCCATGCTACGCCTTGGCTTTTATCCCATTGGTTTATAGGTGCGTCGTTTAATATAGACGCAAGCGTATAACCTTTTTCAAGTGCTGCTGAGTATATAAACGGTTTTATATTAGAACCAACTTGACGCTTAGCTTGTACCGCGCGGTTGTATTGGCTTTGCTCAAAGCTGTAACCCCCTACAATAGCTCTAATTCTACCGTCCTGTGGATCGAGTGAAACAATGGCACTTGATGCTTCTGGTATTTGGCTTAGTAAGTAGCTGTCATCATCATTTTTACGCACCCATATTTGCATTCCTGGCGTTAAAATATCAGTCGCAGCTTTTGGAGCAAAGCTTTGGCGGTAGCGAGTAATATATTTACGCGCCCATTTTAAGCTATCCCAAGTCAGCGTTGTTTGCTCACCGTTTTTAAGCAGTACCGTTGCTGTTTTATCATTAACGCTAAGCACAGCAGCTGCTTTTAAAGTGCCTAACTCATTTGCGCTCTGTAATTTATTGAGTATTTGCTCTTTGGTTAAAGCCGGTTGTGTTTCAGGATTCCATAAAACATCAGTAGGCCCTCTAAAACCGTGGCGCATATCATAATTATGTAAGTTATTTACAAGTGCGTTTTGCGCTGCTTTTTGAACCTTTGACTCTACTGAGGTGAATATTTTAAAACCTGAGTTATATGCTTTATCAATTCCATAACGCGAAACCATTTCGGCGCGTACCATTTCAGAAATATACGGTGCGTATAAGTTTATTTCTGCACCATGAAAATAAGCGGTTATAGGTTGGCTTGTTGCTTCGTTATATTGTTCTTGTGTTATGTAATCTTCGGTTAGTAAGCGGCCTAAAACAACATTTCGACGTGCTTTTGCACGAGTCGGGTTACGAATTGGATTTAAAGCCGAAGGTGCCTTAGGCAAACCTGCAATCATCGCCATTTGGGCAAGTGTTAAATCTTTTAATTCTTTGCCGTAATATACTTGCGCTGCCGCACCAATACCAAAAGCACGATTACCTAATTCTATTTTATTAAGATAAAGCTCTAAAATTTCGTCTTTTGTTAATACATCTTCGATATGCAGTGCTATAAATATTTCTTTAACTTTACGAATATAGGCTTTTTCGCGTGTCAAAAAGAAATTACGAGCAAGCTGCATGGTAATAGTACTTGCGCCTTGTTTTTTCTCGCCGGTAGATATAAGAACAAGGGCTGAGCGTACAATACCTATAGGGTCTATGCCTATGTGGTCGTAAAAACGATTATCTTCCGTCGCTAAGAACGCATTAATTAACGTTTGAGGAATTTCATCAATAGTCACAGGAATACGGCGTTTTTCACCAAATTGATTGATTAAAAGCCCATCTTTAGTGAAAACTTGCATAGGAGTTTGTAATTGCACGTCTTTTAAAACTTGCACACTGGGGATATCAGGTTTAACGTAGTAATAAAGGCTGACCAAAGTGATCAGACCAATTAACACACAAATGATAAAAAATTGTAAAGTTCGTTTTAATAAAATCACTTATATTTCCCTAAATGGACTCCCAATTGCGAGTTTTGACTGCTAGTATATATTGATTAAAAAATGAATAATATTTTTTCATATAAAAATTATAACTTGTTTATTATTAAAACAAAGGCCAAGTTGAAACATGCTAAGTCAACTATTTCAAAAACCGTCCCCGATGATGGTAGGAATTGATATTGGATCGCACTCTATTAAGGCTGTGCTTTTACGTGAAATTGAAACAGGATTTCGACTAGAAGCACTTGCAATTGAGCCAATGCCAAAAGGCGCAATGAGTGAGCGCACAATTCAAGATATCGAAGCGATTGGTAACGTAATTTCAAAATTAAGAAAAAAATTACCAAAATCATTAAAATCTGCAGCAGTAGCTGTTTCAGGCCAAACAGTCATTACTAAAGTGATCTTCATGGATGTATCGTTAACTGATGCTGAACTTGAATCACAAATTGAAATTGAAGCCGATAGTTTAATCCCATACCCACTTGATGAGGTAAGCCTTGATTTTGAGAGGCTTTCGACGAATGAGGCAGATCCTAGTAAAATGAATGTTTTGCTTTCTGCTGCTCGTACTGAAAGTGTAGAAGCGCGTGTTGGCGCTTTAGAAGCGGCAAACTTAGAAGCTAAAATAGTTGATGTAGAAAGCTATGCATTAAGTCGTGCAATGGATGTTTACTACCAACAGCTACCTAGCGACGCATTTAATAAATGTGTAGCGGTGGTTGATATTGGTGCAGTTTTAATGCTTGTAAGCGTAGTACAAGCAGGTGAGACAATTTATACACGTGATCAGGTTTTTGGCGGCGATCAATATACAAATAGTATTGTGGCTTATTATAATAAAGGCTTTGATGAAGCCGAAATTGGTAAAACATCAGGTGATTTACCACCAAACTATACTTTTGAAGTATTGGCCCCTTTTCAAACCTCGTTACTTCAACAGGTGCGACGTGCAGTACAAATGTTTTTAACAACCAGTGGTAAAGAACAAATTGACTATATTGTATTAACGGGTGGGACATCGATGATAAAAGGTATTGACCGATTGCTCATCGAAGAGCTCGGTATTCACTCTGTCGTAGCTGAGCCTTTTGAGAATATGGAAATTTCACCTAAAGTAGATCGTAATGTGATGCAGCGTCACAAAACACAGTTTGCAATTGCGACTGGGTTGGCATTAAGGAGTTTTTCAACATGCCATATATAAATCTACTGCCTTGGCGCGAATTACAACGCGAAGAATCGAAAAAGAAATTTGTAACTATACTTGTTGGTGTCGTTATAATTTGTTTTGCGAGTATGTATTTATTGAGCTCTTTTTATGGTGCTTTAAAAGATGGGCAAAACTTAAAGAATAACTATTTAAGCTTAGAAATTAGCATGTTAGATAAAAAAATAAGTGAAATAAGAAGCTTAGATAAAAGAAAAGAAAACTTACAGCAGCGTATGAGGCTTATTGAAGAATTACAAAGTAGTCGTAACCTGGGTACGCAAATAATGGATGAAGTTGCCAAAATAGTGCCCGGTGGCGTTTATTTAACAAAACTAGAGCGCAGAGGCAGCCAAATACATGTGTTAGGACGTAGTGAGTCTAATAACCGTTTATCGACAATGCTGCGCGAAGTACAAAGTTCATATTTACTAGAGAATCCTTCAATGCAGGGCATTGTTGCAGGCGATCAATCGTCGCGTTTACTAAGTGATTTTAATATGGAATTTTATGTAAAACCATTTGATAAAATTGGTGAGGTTAGCGATGAACCTTGATTTTAAAGCACTGAGTGAAATTGATTGGAATGAAATAGAGCTTGATAACATTGGCGATTGGCCTATTGCTGTTAAAGCAATTTGTTGTGCGTTTGTTGCTGGGCTTGTATTGTTTTTTAGTTACAGCCTATTAGTTTCTGATGAAATTGATAGCTACCATAGTGCGGTTGCTAAAGAAGTTGAATTACGTACTACTTATCGTACTAAATATGCAGTAGCGAGTCGGATCGATGTTTATCGTCAGCAAATGATTGACATGGAAGGTAAATTTTCACAGCTATTAAAACGTCTACCTACTTCGAACGAAACTCCTGGCTTACTCGATGATTTGTCGTATGTTGGGACAACGAGTGGCCTGACTTTTTTAAAAATAGGTTGGTTGCCAGAGGTTGAAAAAGAATTTTATACCGAGCTGCCGATTAAAATTGAAGTGATAGGCACCTATCATGAGTTTGGTGAGTTTGTAGGTAAAGTGGCCCAGTTACCACGAATTGTGAGCTTGCATGACTTTTCTATTTTATCATCGGGCGATAAACAGTTAACATTCAGTGTTGTTGCAAAAACATATCGTTATGAAGAAGGGGTTAAAAAATGAAACTCCTTCGCGTAGTACCTTTAGCGATAGCCTTTGTTTTAGCTGGTTGTAATGATGACACTTCTGAGCAAAAAGAATTCATTGATCAGGTAAAAGCAAGTACAACGCCAAGGGTTGAGTCAATCCCTGAACTGACAAAGTTTGAAATATTTGAATACAGTGCAGGCCAGCTACGCAGTCCGTTTGTAGCGCCTCAGCCTGAAATAATTCAAAATAAATTAACGCAAGTAAAAAACTGTTTGCACCCAGATCAAGAGCGTCGCCGCGAACCGTTAGAAAAATACCCGCTAGATAACTTAGCAATGAAAGGCACAATTGGTTCTAGTGGACAAATATGGGCATTAATAACAGCAGCAGATGACACTTTACACCGCGTAACGGTAGGGAATTACCTTGGTAGTTATGATGGAAAAGTAAAAACAGTAAGTAACGACTATATAGAGTTAGTGGAATTAATCCCTGATGGGTCTGGCTGTTGGAAAGAGCGCCTGACTAAATTAGAAATGTTAGAGGCGGCAACAGATGGCGCAAATTAATAATAAAAAAGGTAAAAATAGCATGTATAAGGACGTACTTTGGCTTCATCGTATTTCACGAGTATTATTGGTTGCTGTTGCTTTAGTCACTGTAAATACAGCCGTTGCAGGGCCATTACTATACGATGTTCGTTATAACCCATTACTTAAAGGCGAGACTGAATTACAGCTTGTTTTTGATGAAGAGTTAACGCTTGAGCCAAAAGTTCAGGTGTTTAATAGCCCAGCCAGAATCGAAATGTTTTTTGATACCGCTGAATTAGAAGTTGGTTTAAATGATGTTGCAGTTAATCAAGCTGGGATTAGCAATGTAACCAATGTTTTAACTGATAGTGGTTTAAAAGTAACAGTAAACCTAGATAGATTAAAAATTTATGAAACCGAAGTTCATAATAATTTAGTATCAATACGCGTATCGGACAACCCACTTACAGAATCTGAAAACGAAGATGTAGTGATGGATTCAGGTGATGTAAGCGGAAATTATATTAATCGTATTCAGTCAATTGATTTTAGACGTGGTGAAAAGGGCGAAGCTAAAGTACTCGTATTCTTACAAGATACTCAAGCTGCAATTGAAGTGCACGAAAGTGGCGGGAAAATTTATGCAGACTTTCACCATACCGATATTTTAGATGACCTACTTTATGAATTAGATGTATTAGATTTTGGTACTGTTGTAAGTAATATCGAGACATTTAAAGAAGATGGATTAAGTCGTGTCGTTATTGAGCCAAACGCTCAGTTCACGTTTACGTACCAGCAAATAGATAATATTTTAACGCTGACAGTAGAAAAAGATGAAACGCAAAATGCCTATTTAGATGGTGGTGTGGAGTATCAAGGTCGACCTATGACCTTAAATTTTCAAGATATTTCTGTACGCGCAGCACTACAAATTATTGCGGGCTACAACGACTTTAACTTAGTAACTAGTGATTCAGTCACGGGCAATATAACACTACGCTTAGATGGCGTACCGTGGGATCAAGCGCTTGATGTAGTACTGCGTATTAAAGGGCTAGATAAGCGCATGGATGGCTCTATTTTAATGGTAGCACCTGCAGAAGAACTAGCTGCACGTGAAGCTAAAGATTTAAAAGCTAAACAGCAAGTTGAAGACTTAGAGCCTCTGTACAGTGAATACATTCGATTAAACTATGCTAAGGCCGAAGATTTTGCTGATTTATTAAAAACAGATAGAAACAGCATTATAACAGCCCGTGGTAGTGTATCGGTTGATCAGCGTACAAATACCTTATTAGTAAAAGATACGGTAAAGAGTATAGAAAATATCCGCCGCATGATTGAAACACTCGATATTCCAGTACAGCAGGTTGTAATAGAATCTCGTATGGTAACTGTGCGTGATAATGTTACTGAGGACTTAGGCGTACGCTGGGGCTTTAGTGACCAAGGTAGTAGTGTTGGTATTTCAGGCTCACTTGAAGGCGCAGAAGGCATTTATAACGCGACATCAACTTCAAATGCGCCAAGTATTTCAGATCGATTAAATGTAAATTTACCTACATCAAACCCTGCAGCAAGTATTGGCTTACACATAGCAAAACTGGCTAATGGTACGTTAATTGATTTAGAGCTAAGTGCGCTTGAAAAAGAGAACAAAGGTGAGATCATTGCAAGCCCGCGCATTATTGCAGCAAACCAGCAAAAAGCGCGAATAGAGCAAGGTACTGAAATTCCTTACACTGAGTCAGCTTCAAGTGGTGCTACTACCGTAAGCTTTAAAAAAGCGGTACTGAGTTTAGAAGTAACGCCTCATATAACCCCGGATAATAAAGTAATACTAGACTTAGTGATTACTCAAGATACACGTGGTGATACCGTACAAACGGGTACAGGTGAAGCTGTGTCTATTGATACTCAAGAGATCCAAACACAAGTGTTAGTTGAAAATGGCCAAACCGTCGTACTCGGTGGTATTTTCCAGCAGCAAATCATTAATACTACAAGTAAAGTACCAATTTTAGGTGATATTCCTTATGTAGGAAGACTATTTAAAAGCACAAGTGAGTTTAATGAAAAGCGTGAATTGCTTATTTTCGTGACACCAAAAATACAAATTGATTAAAATACAGTGGTTTTATGTTAACCAATGGGTGATTATTTAGATTAATTGCTCGTTATATGGCTTTTTATCCTAATTGACTTGAAATACCCCTGCAATTACTGAGATAATCCCCTCCTTAATTTTGGGGCCAGGTCGTTAGGCGGGGTTTTATTTCAAATTTTAGAGTTTGTTTGTACTAAAAGATATGGCTGAGAAACGTAATATATTTCTAGTTGGCCCCATGGGGGCTGGCAAAAGCACGATTGGTCGTCACATCGCTGACCAATTACACCTTGAATTTGTTGATTCTGATCAAGAAATCGAACGCCGAACAGGTGCAGATATTGCATGGGTATTCGATCTTGAAGGTGAAGAAGGCTTTAGACTTCGAGAAGAGTCTGTTATTGGCGATTTAACCGAGATGCAAGGTATTGTACTTGCTACCGGTGGTGGTTCAGTAATGAGCAAAGAAGTTCGAAACAAGCTTTCGGCTCGAGGTATCGTTGTATACCTAGAGACACCTATAGAAAAGCAAGTTGCACGCACGCAACGCGACAAGCGTCGCCCATTACTGCAAACTGAAGAGGCACCTCGTAACACGTTAGAGCGCTTAGCAGAAGAACGCGAGCCACTATACAAAGAAGTTGCTGATTTTGTTGTACGTACCGATGAGCAAAGCGCTAAAGTTGTTGCTAACCAAATCATCGAGAAATTAGATTTTTAAAAACCAATAATAAGGGAATAACCAAGCATGCTTAAATTAACTGTTAATTTGGACGAGCGAAGTTATCCTATTTATATTGGGGAATCTGCACTTCAAGATAATGGCCGCCTGGTTCACCACATTGGTGATTGTCGGCCTATCATCATTACTAATGACACAATAGCGCCTTTATATTTACAAAGGTTACTTGATTCATTAGCTGATCTAAATCCGCTATATTTTATTATTCCTGACGGTGAGCAATATAAATCACTTGAATGGTTTGAAAAAATATCAGCATTTTTACTACAAAATAACTGTGGCCGAGATACATGCTTAATTGCATTAGGTGGCGGTGTTGTAGGTGATCTAACTGGTTTTGTTGCGGCTTGTTATCAGCGTGGCGTACCGTTTATTCAAATACCAACGACAGTGCTTTCACAGGTTGATTCATCGGTAGGTGGTAAAACGGCAGTAAATCATCCTTTGGGTAAAAATATGATAGGGGCATTTTATCAGCCTCAAGCTGTTTTTATTGATACGCAGACATTACACACTCTACCTGAACGAGAGTTTGCAGCAGGTATGGCTGAGGTAATTAAGTATGGTCTGATTTACGATACCGAACTATTTGCTTATTTAGAGCAAAATGTAGCTAATTTACAACAACTCGATGAAGCATGTTTACAGCATATTATTTTTAGATGTTGTGAAATAAAAGCGCTTATAGTTGCTCAAGATGAAAAAGAACATGGCCTGCGAGCTTTGTTAAACTTAGGTCATACATTTGCCCATGCAATTGAGGCGCAGATGGGTTATGGCGTTTGGTTACATGGTGAAGCTGTTGCAACGGGAATGGTATTAGCAGCTAAACTTGCGTGCACACGCCAAGATTTAAGCGCAGATGAAGTTGAGCGAATTATTAAGCTGCTTGAGCTATATAATTTACCAACAGAAATTCCAAAGCAAATGACTAGCGAGCAGTTTTTAACGCATATGCGTAAAGACAAAAAGAATAAAAAAGGCACTATCCGCTTTATTCTACCTACCCAATTTGGCCAGTGTGCATTAGTTGATAATGTATCTGATGATCAAGTTAGAGACTTAATCGAGCAGTAAATGCAGTCACAAATTTTACCAAGCCGTGCGGCTTTGGTGGATAGAATCGCACTGCAATTTGAGTACGGGCAAAATTTAATTGTTTTACTTGGCACTTCTGGGCTAGGTAAAAGTTACATGCTCGAAACCTTCATTACAGATAAATACAACGACTTTAATAAAGCCTTCGTGCAAGTAAGTGCGCAAATGACTGATGCTCAGCTAATGAGTGAGTTATTAGAGCAAAGCTTTAACTCTCCCCTGATTGATCATAACTTAAGTTTACCTGAAAACTATTACCAATTACTGCAGCAGCAACCATGCGGGCCATGTTTATGGGTACTTGATGGCGGTAGGCAATTATCTGATGAGATGTTAATTGAGCTTGAGTTACTTTCTAAAAACAGCCCAAATACGCTATATATTATAATAGCTTCACAGTCCAAACTGGCTTTAAATAACGCTGTTGAAATTTATCTGGAGCCGCTAACGCTTCGAGAAAGCAAGATGTTATTGCAGTGGTACTTTACAGACTTACCCTATGATGAAGACCCTGTATTTAGTACTTTTTTAGCTGAGGCTCATGGTAATCCAAGCTTATTGCTTGCTTGGCAACCTAGTGAGCACATAGCCGATATTATTGTTAAAGACAAAGTGTCTTGGCGATTACACTTATTGATTTTGATGTTGCTGATTATGCTTTTAATTATTGGTCTGCTTTATAAGTCGGATATGACGCAGTGGTGGCAACAGTACTACCAGCAAGAAGAGACCCAGGTAATTAATACAGCAATACCAATAGAGCAAGTAAGTGCGCCGGTTATAAAGAAAAATGACTCAATAGTTAGCTTAAATGAATCAAAGGTAGTTGAGTCACCTATTAAGTCAGAACGTGTACATACCAATGATGTGCCCGCTATAATGCTAAGCCTTACTGAGCCTGCCAACACTGTTAATGTATTAGACAATGATGTTGATGACAGTGCTAAAAACAAAAGCAGTATAGTAAGTGACGTTAAATCTAAAGTTCTTAAAATAAAGAAAGTAGATACTGTAAAGCAAACTCAGGCCAACCAGGATAATATATGGTATATGCAGCAGCCAGATACAAATAGTGTTATTCAATTATTAGCTGTAACTCAGCAGGAAGTGAGTGATAATTTTATTGCTCAATTTAATCTACAGCAGCAAACTCATACGTATCGAACCAAACGAAATAATAAAATGTGGTGGGTTGTCACATTTGGCAGTTTTGAAAGTATAAAAGAAGCAAAGTCAGCAATGGATACTTTACCTGCTGGGGTTAGAAAAAATAAACCTTTCTATAAAAAAATTAGTAAAATAAAGCAAGAAATAGCACTCGTTGATCAGTAAAACACACTGCTTTAGTGTAAAATCGCGCAACACCAGATTGAAGTAAAGAGCCAATGCAGCAAAAGAGTAGAGCCTTCCTTAAATGGGCCGGCGGAAAATACAGCCTAGTTGAGAACATTAATGCGCGATTAAACCAAGCTAGCAAGCATGCAGATACGTTGGTTGAACCTTTTGTTGGTGCAGGTTCTGTGTTTTTAAATAGTGACTTTAAACACTATATTCTTAACGATATAAATGCAGACTTAATTAACTTATACAAAGAGCTTAAAAGCTCTCCAGATGAGCTGATTAGTGACGCTAAAAAGTTATTTGTAGATTTGAATAATCACGCAGATGCTTATTACGAATATCGTGTGCAGTTTAATCAAAGTCGTGATGTATATGAACGTTCAATATTGTTTTTATACATGAACCGCCATGGTTACAACGGACTCTGTAGGTATAATTTAAAAGGTATTTTTAATGTGCCTTTTGGTAAATATAAAAAGCCTTACTTTCCTGAAAAAGAAATGTATTTTTTTGCTGAAAAAGCACAAAAAGCAACCTTCACCTGTTTAGACTACGATGACGTTTTTAAGTTAGTACCTAACAATGCTGTTATTTATTGCGACCCACCTTATGTACCATTAAGTAAAACGGCTTCGTTTACCTCTTACGCTAAGGGCGGGTTTAATTTAGATGATCAGGCTAATCTGGCTAATCTGGCTGAGAAGGCGGCGTTTGAAAACAATACGCCAGTGCTTATCTCTAATCACGATACCGTATGGACCCGAAAAATTTATAGCCAAGCATCACTTGATCAAATACAAGTAAAGCGCACTATTAGCCCTAAAGGGGGCTCTCGTAATAAAGTAGACGAGTTAATGGCTATGTATTTAGCACCCAAGCAACCACTGCATAAATTGCGATAACAAACGCAATAAATAGTGTAATCGCAATTAAAATAATAGACGTAGGAGAGTGTTGTTTAAAATCAGCTTGGCGTTTATTTTCAGACTGAACACCAAAAAATGCTGCTAGTACACTTTGCAACGCACTAAAAAATTGCAGCATTATTTAAAATAAGGGTTTTAAAGAAGGAGTATTTTTAGAATCATCAGAACTAGTAAGTAGTTCTAGCAAATCGAGGTAATGAAACTGAGCACTACGGCTATCGCCAGTTAACCACGAAAACCACGATGACTCTTCTTCAATTTTAATACACGTAGGTAATGTGCTGTTAGCACTTACAGTTTGTGTATTATGGCAATTATTAACCGAGCTTAATTCTTGCTCAGAGCTTGGACCAAAGCTAAACGCCCCGATAAGCAGTAATGCCGACGCAATTAATATCCCAGTTTTAAATGCACGCATGGTAAAATCCAATAATTTATTACTTTTTTAATCATAGCAAATATTGGTTAAATATCAAACTTAAAGTTACCTGAAATAGGGGCTATTACGCCATATTACTTGGGTAACATCTTCAATTAAGTTACATTAACTAAATACACTATTTATTGATGGAGTTAATCATGTTTAACCCAGAGCAAAAATATTTAATTGCCCCTTCTATTTTGTCTGCTGACTTTGCAAAGCTAGGCGAAGATGTTGATAAAGTACTCGCTGCGGGTGCAGATGTGGTTCATTTTGATGTAATGGATAATCACTATGTACCTAATCTAACAATTGGCCCAATGGTGTGTAAAGCACTTAGAGATTACGGCGTAACAGCGCCTATCGACGTGCATTTAATGGTTAAGCCTGTTGATAGCCTTATTCCATTGTTTGCAGAGGCTGGGGCATCAATTATTACTTTTCATCCAGAAGCTAGCGAGCACATCGATCGTACAATACAGCTGATTAAAGATCACGGCTGTAAAGCAGGCTTAGTGTTTAACCCTGCAACAAGTCTAAGTTATTTAGATCATGTTATTGATAAGCTCGATACCATTTTACTTATGTCGGTTAACCCAGGTTTTGGCGGGCAAAGTTTTATCCCTCATACGCTTGAAAAATTACGCCAAACAAAACAGCGTATTATTGAATCAGGTCGAGATATTCGCTTAGAGGTTGATGGGGGTATTAAAGTCGATAACATTGCAGCAGCGGCTCAAGCGGGTGCAGATATGTTTGTTGCAGGTTCTGCTATTTTTAACCAACCAGATTACAAAGTTGTGATTGATCAAATGCGTGAACAGCTTGGAAGTGTAAAATAATGAAGTACGATATCGCCTTATTTGATTTAGATGGTACCTTGGTTGATAGCGTTTACGATTTATATATAGCAATAAACCTCACATTAACTGACCTAGCATTCCCGATAGTAAGTCAACGCTTGGTTGAAAGCTGGGTAGGTAATGGTGTTGAAGTGCTAGTTAAACGTGCCTTGAGTGGCGATATGCAAGTGAGTGAACATTTAGATGAATCACTCAGCAGCAAAGCTATTACGCAGTTTTATAAACATTATGAGCAACATGTGGGTGAATATAGTGTGTTGTACCAACATGTAGAAACTGGGCTTGCAGCACTTCGCGGTATGCCCAAAGCATTAATCACTAATAAGTCTCGTGTGTTTACAGAGAAGTTGCTTGATAAACTAGCACTAGCGAGCCATTTTGATGTGATTATATGTGGTGACGACATGGCAAAAAAACCATCTCCAGAGCCTTTACTATTCGCCTGTAAAACGCTAAATGTTGAACCTAATAAAGCAATAATGATAGGTGATTCTAAAAGCGATATACTTGCAGCTAAAGCCGCTAACATAGACGTAATTGCACTTAATTACGGCTATAACCAAGGTGAAAACCTTGCAGATTATAATCCGCAGTACCTATGCGATAACTTCTTAGATATAATACCTGTTCTAACGCAGCGTTAAATATTATTAATTAAGCTAAATAAAGGAAAATCATGAGTAAACCAGTAGTATTAAGTGGCATGCAGCCAACCGGTGGTATGACAATAGGCAACTATGTTGGCGCTATTAACCAGTGGGTTAAGCTACAGGAAGAATATGATAGCTACTTTATGCTTGCAGATTTGCATGCGATTACGGTACGCCAAGACCCAGAATTACTTCGCGCTCGCGTATTGGACGGAGTTGCACTATATACAGCATGTGGTATCAATCCAGAAAAAGCAGCGCTATTTGTACAATCTCAAGTGCCTGAACATGCTCAACTAGGTTGGGTTTTAAACTGTTATGCGCAAATGGGTGAATTAAATCGTATGACGCAGTTTAAAGATAAGTCAGCAACGCACGCTAATAATATTAACGTGGGTTTATTTGCTTATCCAGCTTTGCAAGCGGCGGATATTTTATTGTATCAAGCAGATAAAGTACCTGTAGGAGATGATCAAAAGCAGCATTTAGAGCTGACTCGCGATATTGCTACGCGCTTTAATAATGTATATGGTGATATTTTTACGCTACCAGAACCGTATATTCCTGAATTTGGTGCTCGCGTAATGAGCCTACAAGATCCACTTAAAAAGATGTCAAAGTCAGATGAAAACCCAAATGGTTTTATCATGATGCTAGACGAGCCTAAAAAGATTGAGAAAAAACTTAAAAAAGCAGTAACAGACTCAGACGAACAAGCGCGTATCTACTTTGATCGCAAAGAAAAGCCAGGCGTATCAAACTTGCTTACTTTATTAAGCGTTGCAACTAAGCGCTCAATTGAAGAGCTAGTGCCAGAATACGAAGATAAAATGTATGGCCATTTGAAGAAAGATACCGCTGATGCTGTTGTAAGTATGATTGAACCTATTCAGGCTCGCTTTAAAGAGATTAGAGAAGATCAAACGCTTCTTAACAACATTATGAAAAAGGGCGCTGAAAAAGCGAGTGCTCGAGCTGAGGTTACATTAAAAGCGGCTTATGATGCGGTTGGATTTATTCCACGTCCATAAGGTAGCTTTACCACTTATGTAAAAATGCCGCTTACTTCAAATAAGCGGCATTTTTTATATAATACTAATTAACATTAAAAAACCAAATATAAATAATAACGACATTGCTTGTTTGTCTGTCTTGTCCATTATTCAGCGTCTTTAGTTGTTATTTTAACGCTCTCTTCAACATCAACTAGAGAAACTTTATAGCCCTTGTTTTCAAGTAAGGTAAGTAAACTATCTTGTCCTGCAAGGTGGCCAACTCCAACAAGTACAAACTCATTTTTGTCGTTGTTAAACATGGCTTCTACTTTTGGTAACCAATCATTATTTCTATCTGTAATGAGTTGTTTATAGCTATTCGGATCATTTTTCTGCATACCTTCAAGTGCCACTTTATTCAGTGTGCCTGTATCACCTTTGCGCCAGGCAGCTAAAAGTCCTTTAAACATATCGCCATAGTTGTGAAGCTCAGCTAAGTTACGTTTAATGAAATCGTTTTCGTTGCCTTGACCCATTGTTTTATAAAGCTCTAACTGAAATTCCATTGTTTCTAAGTAATTTTTTGTTTTGTTATCTTCAGTCGCTTTTTTAGTAAAGTAAGCATCAACCCCTTCACCCATTAAGTTTTGCTTTTGAAGTTCCATCGACATTAAAACAATACTAACCATAGCAGGGCGAAAACCATCTAACTTAGCTAGGTTAGCGCCAAACTCGCTAAGCTTATTTTCAAGTGAAGCTTTAACCTGGGGTTCTAGCTTTTGACTCAACGTTTCGTTATTTGTATACGATAGCGCACCTAACATTTGCATTTGTGCATTGGTGTTGGCTGGGTCAGGTAACGGTGCTTCTAAAATAATTGTATCTGCTTGTTCATAAGCATGGTTAAACTCGGCGGGTAGTGGCATTTCAGCTTTAGGTAGTATGTGAACTGTACCGCCAATAAATAGTGAGTCATTGCCATTACTTACTTGCCATACAGAGCTTTGAGCCTGTGCTGTATTTGCTAAAAGGCTACAACTAAGTAATACGCTAGCAGACACTAATTTTTTTGTGAATTTTTTCATGATCATTCCTTAATATAGCTTTTAATTTGATTTTTTTAGTTCGATAACACATTGCTGAAATATGCAGTTATTGACGATGTTACCTTTGAAAGATTTTTATCAATTTGCGAGTTTATTTTGCTCATTGAAGAGTCAAGCTCAGCTGATATTTTTTCATCTATTGAAGAAAGTAATGTTTGCTTATCAACATTACTTTTTAAAGGCTTAGAAGCGTCTATTTTGATTGTGTTTTGTAGCTCTTGATTAACAGGGTTAATTGCCTCTATGCTTTCACCAATCATGCATTTCTCAAAATTATTTTGAACGGTATCTTGTTTAGCGTCAGCTGCAATAACTGAAGTAGTATTAAAAGCCGTTGCTAGTAGTAAAGCTGGTAGTACTTTTTTCATTGTGTTGTTCATAATTAAACCTTTTATATTTTTTAAATGCAGCCAATTTAGAATGACAAATGATTTTTACTAAGCTGCTTGTTGATGACGGTTTAAAGAATATCGCTGAATTTATTAAGAGTCGCTTATCTAGTTATGAGCAATTAATAGATAAGGTTTTAAATATAAAAAATTGTTAAAATTTAGTGTGTTAGCTTTAAACCTTATAATGCTAATATAAGGTTTAAAATGCTTTTTCTATAAAATAAAGTGTAGATGTGATACGGTTTATAAAAATAAAAATACGTAAAGACTATGAATTATCAAATCGGACCTTGGCAATTTATTAGTAATCGCTGTGTGATTACTTCAAACCATTTAGAAAGGGAATTAGATCCACTTTTAGTAAAGTTATTACTCCACTTTATAGGTAAGCCTCAACAAATCGTTTCCCGGCAAGAGCTTATTGAGAGTGTGTGGCAACAGAGCTTTGTTGATGATAATGCGATTAACCGTGCAATCTCAGAGTTAAGAAAGCAGCTTGCCCACCCAATTGAAAAAGCACCGCTTTTAAAAACGCATTACCGTAAAGGATATAGCCTAACAGTAATACCTGAGCGTTTAACGCAAGCAAACGTTTCGAAAGAGCCTGCAAATATTTTGCCTGACTCACCGGGTATTTCTGCCAAAAATGAAGAAATAGCTAGTGCAACTATTTTGCAACCAGTTCAAAAAAAGAATAGTAAAAAGTTTTTGATTTATTCTTTACTCGTCATTATCTGCCTCTGCTTTTTAGTATGGTTTGGGTTGTTTTTTATTAATACACCTTCTAGTGAAAAGATTAAACAGATCACGGTTAATAAGGTAGCAAGCACGTGGAATATAGGCAGTGAGGTTCACCCTGAGATGTCCTCAGATAAACAATATTTAGCTTATACAAATGTTGAACCTGAAAATGACGTAATGCATGCATTTGTAAAGCGACTATCTGATCAAAGGGAAGTTGAAATTACCTATCCTGGCTTTCAAGTATCCATTTTATCGTGGCAGTTAAATCAGCGCTCTGTGTTGTTACAAGCTACCAACTTAAAGCAGCAAAAGTGTGAAATGGTACTCGTTGATTTAAGCCAGTTTCCTGTTATAGGAGAGGCTACTTTAATTAAAAAGTGTGACCTTAGATACACTGGTTATGCGCAAGTAGACGAAAGTGGTGAGCATATTTATTACACCGAATATAAAAATGAGCATGAGGGTTCAGGTTTATATAAATATGATTTAGAACTTAAGAAAGAATTCATAGTGATTCCACCACCAGGCGTCATGTATGGCGTAATCATGCCTCGTTTATCTCATTCTGGTAGTAAAATAGCATATGTACTTAGTCAAAAGGGTAAGCCTTTTTCTGTATTTAGCTACAATTTTGAGACCCATGAAACCAAGCGGTTATTTAAAGCAAAGAAAAGCATAATTAGCTTCGCGTTTGACTGGCTTGCAGACGATAAAGGCGTGATTGTTTTTGAAGACTCTGAGCTTTCAACCATTGTGTTTGATGAAAATAATATCATTAAACGCACACTAACGGTTACCCCAGCAATTTCACCTTATTATATTGCAGTTCAATCTGCTAATAGCCTTTTTTACTCAGCAAATAAAACACAAGCATTTTCGTTAATTAAAGCGACTAATCTTTTTAGCGATGTTCCTGAGTATGAAGCACTCTACAAAAGTGATGAAGACGACTACAACATTGTAGAAGTCATTAATGAGAAAGGGCCAGCGCATATTTTTGTATCCGAGCGCTCTGGCAGCAGTCAGTTGTGGTTATCTCAAAATGGACTTACAAAGCAACTTAGTAACTTTACTTATGAAGGGAAATCTAACTTTGCTATTGGCGGACTAAGAGTATCGAGTAAGCAAGATCGTGTTTTATTAAGAATTAATAATGATATTGCATTTTTTGACGTTATGTCGAACAAGCTCTATACCATAGCTGAGTTTAAAGGGCGAAAAATACTAAACTATGTATGGTCTAAAAATAATGAAAGTATAATTTATTTAGAGCGAAGTGGTTCAGAAAATCTATTTGCTCAGTTTAATTTATTAACGCGAGACACAACTATATTAGAGGGTGTTAAAGCTAACAAATTAATTTCAGACGTTGACGGCACTAATTATGCGATTACAAATAATCAGTTAATTAAACTATCAGATAAACAGAATTGGGAATTGCCTAAAGACGCGCGACAAGCGCAACTTTTTGCCATTAATGGTAATTACCTTTATTACTCAGATGCTATTTCAAGAGTTGCTCAGCTTAATTTAGAAGATAAAACAGTACAAGATGTACATGTAGATTTTAAACCCATCGCATTTTTTATTAGTGATAACAATCAGATTTTCTTTACAGAATCAAAATATAAAGACATGCAAATAATACAGATAAGTTGGAACGACTAGGGCGTGTCTATCTTTTTAGATTAAGTTTACGTTGTTTTTCTCTAATAGCATTTTCGATTTTTATGTTGATAAAAGAAAAGTTAGAACAAAAAATAGCGAGAAGTGATTCTTCTCGCTATTTTTAGTTAAATGTAATCTCGGCAGTTAAATAACTTTAATGCCGATTGATTTTCTATAGCTAGACCTCTATTTACTTAATAGAGCTTTTAGGTAATGCCCAGTATGTGAACGCTCACATTCAGCAACTTCTTCTGGTGTGCCTGCAATGAGTATTTCACCACCGCCAGCACCGCCTTCAGGACCTAAATCGATAACCCAGTCTGCTGTTTTAATCACATCGAGGTTATGCTCAATAACAACAATAGTATTGCCGTGATCGCGCAAACGATGAAGCACTACAAGCAGCTGTTCTATATCAGCAAAGTGTAAGCCTGTTGTTGGCTCATCTAATATGTAAAGTGTTTTACCTGTATCGCGCTTTGACAGCTCGCGCGCTAGTTTTACACGTTGCGCCTCACCACCAGAGAGAGTAGTAGCCGCTTGACCTAAACGCACGTACGATAAACCAACGTCCATCAATGTTTTAAGTTTACGGGCAATAGCCGGTATTTTATCAAAGTAATCATGAGCGTCTTCAACGGTCATTTCGAGCACTTGGTGTATGTTTTTACCTTTGTATTGTACTTCGAGCGTTTCACGGTTATAGCGCTTACTCTTACATACATCACACGGTACATACACGTCTGGTAAAAAGTGCATTTCAACTTTAATTAAGCCGTCACCTTGGCACGCTTCACAGCGTCCGCCTTTAACGTTAAAGCTAAAGCGACCTACTTTGTAGCCACGTGAGCGTGCTTCTTGTGTGCCTGCAAATAATTCACGAATACCGGTAAATATACCAGTGTAGGTTGCTGGGTTTGAACGTGGAGTTCGGCCAATCGGGCTTTGATCAATATCGATTACTTTATCGAAATGATCTAAACCGCTAATTGATTTATACGGTGCCGCTTCGGCAGTTGTTGCGCCATTTAGCTCTGTATGAGCAAGTTTAAATAATGTGTCGTTTATTAACGTTGATTTACCTGAGCCCGATACACCTGTCACACAGGTCATTAAGCCAAATGGAATTTTTAAATCCACATTTTTAAGGTTATTACCCGTTGCGCCAAATAGCTCTAGCCATTTGTCGTTAGTTGGGTGACGTTCTTTTGGTATTTCTATTCTACGCACACCTGATAAAAACTGGCCTGTAACCGACTCTTTGCTTGCTAAAATATCGTCGCGCGTACCTTGAGCAATAATATGCCCACCATGAACACCTGCACCAGGGCCAATATCAATAATATGGTCAGCGGCACGAATAGCATCTTCGTCATGCTCAACCACAATAACGGTGTTACCTAAGTCGCGCAAATGGACAAGTGTTTGTAGTAAGCGGTCGTTATCGCGTTGATGTAATCCAATAGATGGCTCATCTAGTACGTACATTACACCTACAAGGCCTGCACCAATTTGGCTCGCTAAGCGAATACGCTGAGCTTCACCACCTGATAGTGTGTCGGCGCTGCGCTCAAGTGATAAGTAATTTAGGCCAACGTTAATTAAAAACGATAAACGGTCGCGAATTTCTTTTAGTATTTTTTCAGCTATTTGGCCTTTTTGTCCGGTGAGCGTTAACCCTTCAAAAAACTCCATAGCTTCACCAATACTCATGCACGTGATTGCAGGTAAGTTGGTTTTTCCAATAAATACATTTCGAGATTCTTCACGCAAACGTGAGCCATTACAGCTAGGACATGCTTGGCTTGTTTGGTATTTAGCAAGCTCTTCACGTACTGAGTTTGACTCAGTTTCGCGGTAGCGGCGATTCATGTTGTTTAACACGCCTTCAAACTCATGATTACGTGTAATTAAATCGCCACGGTCGTTGCGGTAATTAAACGCAATTTTAGTGCTACCAGAGCCATCTAAAATAATTTTTTTCGAGTCGTTGTCTAAATCTTGATAAGGCACATTTAAATCAAAACTATAATGCTCAGCAACGGCTTGTAGCATTTGATAGTAATAAAAGCTGCGTTTATCCCAGCCCTTAATTGCACCGCCGGCAAGGCTTAACTCAGGATTATGCACCACACGGTTAGGATCAAAATATTGGCGTATGCCTAATCCATCACACGTTTGACACGCACCCGCAGGGTTATTAAACGAAAACAAACGCGGCTCAAGTTCAGTCATTGCATAGCCACAAGTAGGGCAGGCAAAGTTTGCTGAGAAGAGAATTTCTTCAGCGCTGCTATCGTCCATATATGCAACATGTGCAACGCCATTAGACATTTCAAGTGCGGTTTCGAACGACTCTGCTAAGCGTTGTTGTAAGCCATCTTTTACTTTAAAGCGGTCTACAACAACTTCTATTGTATGTTTTTTATGAAGCTCAAGCGTTGGTGGATCAGACAAGTCACATACTTCACCGTCTATACGGGCGCGAATATAACCTTGGCTCGATAGCTGCTCTAATAACTTAACATGCTCACCTTTACGCTCTTTTACTATTGGCGCAAGCAGCATTAACTTACTGCCTTCAGGCAGTGCTAAAACGGTGTCTACCATTTGGCTCACTGTTTGCGCAGCAAGTGGTAAATCATGTGTAGGACATCGTGGTTCGCCAACGCGGGCAAACATAAGTCGTAAATAATCGTAAATTTCGGTAATAGTACCCACAGTTGATCGTGGGTTATGAGACGTTGATTTTTGCTCAATCGAAATGGCAGGAGAGAGGCCTTCGATGTGATCTACATCAGGCTTTTCCATGAGCGATAAAAATTGTCTTGCATACGCAGAGAGTGATTCAACATACCGGCGTTGCCCTTCTGCATAAAGTGTATCAAATGCAAGTGATGACTTCCCCGAACCAGATAGACCAGTAATAACTATTAATTTATCACGTGGAATGGTTAGGCTGATGTCTTTTAAATTGTGCGTGCGGGCGCCTCGGACTTCAATGTTTTCCATGCTATCTCGTTTATTACCAAAATTATTTACTCAGTATCGCATAATACGAAGCAATATTAATCCTTGATCAATGAAAAATCCTTACTTATAGGCGATTAATTATTGCTAAGCTTATGGTAGAATCCCAACCTCAATTTTTCATACTGTAAGATCACATAGATAATGACTGCATCTTCACTTAATTCACGAGAAAAACGCGCCGCAGTATCGCTGGCGAGTGTGTTTGCATTTAGAATGCTCGGCTTGTTTATGCTGATGCCTGTATTGGCTATTTATGGACAATCGCTTGAAGGTTTTTCGCCTATTTGGATTGGTTTTGCCATTGGTGCGTATGGTTTAACGCAAGCAGTACTGCAAATACCTATGGGCCGATTATCAGATAAAATTGGTCGTAAAAAAGTTATTGTGGGTGGCTTAGTTGTATTTGCCATTGGCTCTGTAGTGGCTGCATTAGCTGACTCTATTCAAATGGTTACTGTAGGGCGTGCTCTACAAGGTATGGGCGCAATAGCCAGCGCATTGTTAGCGTTTGCTTCAGATTTAAGTCGTGATGAACAGCGACCAAAAGTAATGGCCGTTATTGGCATGAGTATAGGAATGAGCTTTGCCTTTGCTATGTTACTTGGGCCAATTGTTGCAGCCTCATGGGGTATTGCAGGCGTATTTTGGTTAACGGCTGTTTTAGCTGTTGTAGGCATATTTATTGTTACGTTATTGGTTCCTAAAGCAGTTAATAAAGCGCCTAAAGGCGATACATTAGCAAGCTTTAGCGACATTAAAAAACTAATTAAGCATCCGCAGTTAGCACGATTAAATGCCGGTGTATTGTTACTTCATTTAACGCTAACCACTATTTTTGTTGTACTGCCGAGCCAGCTAATTAAAGATGGCTTAGTTGCCGACCATCACTGGTATTTATATATTCCAGTGCTATTTTTAGCATTTTTATTAATGGTACCAATAATGATTGTGGCCATTAAAAAAGAGAAAGAAAAACAAGCGTTTATTGGCTCTGTAGCTCTGTTAACTATTAGTATGTTAGCGATGTCGTTATGGGTTAATAGCGTAGTTGGTATTGCTGTGTGTATGCTGCTTTATTTTGTGGCATTTAACTTTTTAGAAGCCACAATGCCAGCACTTGTATCGCGTATAGCACCAGCAAGTCAAAAAGGTTCAGCAATGGGCGGCTACTCATCTAGCCAGTTTTTAGGCGCCTTTTTAGGCGGTATGTTAGGTGGCTATGTAGCACAAACAACAACGACACAAGCTGTGTTTGCGGCAGCAGCACTTGTTGGGTTAATATGGCTTATTATTGCGTGGAAAATGCAAGTCCCACCCAAAAGTAAAGTTATTAGTTTAATGACCAAATTAGATTCTGAAGAGCATGCTCAAGTGCTTGCTTCTCAGTTAGTTGCTTTACCAGGCGTAATAGAAGCAACAGTGGTTCGCGATGAAAGTCGCAGCTATTTAAAGATTAATGATAAAGAATTTGACCTAGACCAAGCACGTAAAGTAGCTGGTTTAATCTAACATTTATAGGAGATGGTTCCATGGCACGCGGTGTGAACAAAGTAATTTTGGTTGGTAATTTAGGGCAAGATCCTGAAGTTCGTTACATGCCTAACGGCAATGGTGTAGCAAATATTACCTTAGCAACTTCGGATAGCTATAAAGATAAAAACACTGGCCAAATGGTTGATAAAACTGAGTGGCACCGTGTTGTGTTTTTTGGCAAATTAGCTGAAATTGTTGGTGAATATTGTCGTAAAGGTTCACAAATTTATGTTGAAGGTAAACTTCAAACACGTAAGTGGACAGATCAACAAGGCCAAGAAAAATACACTACAGAAATAGTTGTAGATGGCTTTACAGGTCAAATGCAAATGTTAGGCGCACGTGGTGGCGATCAACAAAGTGGTGGTTACCAAGGTAATCAATCACAAGGTGGACAACAAAGTGGTGGTTATCAAAATAATCAATCACAAGGTGGCCAGCAAAGTGGTGGTTACGGTCAAAATAATCAAGGCCAAAATAACCAACAGCAAGGTGGTTATACTCCACAGCAGCAAGCAGCACCTGCAGCGCAGCCTCAATCAGCGCCTGCGCCACAGCAAAATAATCAATACCAACAACCGCAAAGCGGCTTTGCACCACAGCAAAACAGTGCACCGCAGCAGCAAGGTGGTTTCGCTCCTAAACCACAAAATGCTCCGCAAGGTGGCGCATCAAACCCAATGGAACCAACCATTGATTTTGACGACGATATCCCGTTTTGACCTAAGACAAAATGTTGAAAACATCTTTTAAAGCCGCTAAATAGCGGCTTTTTGTTTTTATGAGGCTTGTATTAGTTGATATATAAATGATTGCAATCTATCCTCTACAGACTTTTTTTGAACGAATCTATGAGAAATATGAAAACCTATTTAGTGACTGTATTTCTTTTTTTTCAGCTACTGAGCCTTAATGTACAAGCGCTCACAAATATTTCAGATACAATTGCTTCAAAAAAAATAATTCAAAAAAAAATCTCTTCAAAAAATACAACCCAAGTTTTACTAATAAACTCTCTAAACCAAGATTCTCCATGGCAGCAAAGTGTCGAGAGGGGATTACGTTCTGAATTATTAGAGCGCAATGCCGGTTTTGATCTTTTTATTGAAAATATGGACGTTGGTCGATTCAATGAAATGCGACAAAAGCGATTGATGAAGGCTTATTTACAACAGAAATATTACGATAAAAGAATAGATATAATTATTAGTCGAGGCGTTCCTGCTGCCTCATTATTATCTGAATTTGACACTTTATTTACAGGGATACCAATAATATACCTAACACCGGGTGGTAAGTTTAAAGTACCAAAAAATGAAAATGGAATTATTATTCGACCCAAACTAAATTATAAGCAAGGGGTAATAAACGCTGTTAACTTAACAAACCCTAAAAAGTTAATTGTTATCCTGGATAGAAAAAGTGGTATAGGGTCTAATTTTTACCAACATCTTATGCCGATTATTAATAGAGACTTTTCGCATTTAAAGTTAGAAAAGTGGTTTGATTTACCTGCCGATGAGTTAATAAACAAAGTAAATAATGCGCCCGCTGATTCAATAATACTATTTACGCCGATTTTTAGACGTTATAACGATACGGTGCTTAGCCCATTTCAATTTGTGGAGCGACTAACAAGTAACAGCTCTGTTCCTATTTTTAGTTATTGGCATTCACTGTTAGGTTCGGGGATTGTTGGAGGATATTTGCTATCGGGTGAAAAAATAGGCGCTCGAGTTGCCGAATCAATAGTTTTTTTTGATAATAATAAATATTTAGAACCGGTCGATAGCGATCAGTTAAGTACTTACTATTATGATTTTAAACAATTAAAAAAGTTTGAGATAGCCCCCAAAAACCTGCCTGAACATTCTATTATTATTAATAATCAACCCTCATATTTTGAACAAAATAAAATGCTTATTTATAGCGCAATTGCAGTAATCACAATATTGAGTGGTTTTTTAGCTTTTGTACTACTTTTAAATAGTAAGCGAGTTCAATTATTAAAGGAGCTTGATAGCGAAAAACTTAAATTAGAATATAGAGTTGAGCAGCGAACGGAAGAGTTGTTAATTGCAAAAAATGAAGCCGAACATTCAGCGTCAATAAAGTCAGACTTTTTAGCTAATATGAGTCATGAAATAAGAACTCCAATGAATGGTGTTATTGGACTTACTAATATTTTATTAGACAGCAATTTACCACCAGAGCAAAAACAGTATTTAGATAAAATAAAATATTCTTCTGACCAGTTGCTCATTGTAATTAATGATATTTTAGACTTTTCAAAAATTGAGTCTGGAAACATCAACCTTGAGGAGTTTCCTTTTTCTGTAAATTCGGTTGTTGACTACATCAAAGCAACTTTTGATGAGCTAGCTCAAAGCAAAGGGATCACATTTGATATTGTTATTGATAAGGAAGTTAAACTCGATTTAATCGGTGATGTAGTTCGAATAAACCAAGTACTGCTAAATTTATGCTCTAACGCAATTAAATTTACTACACACGGCTTTGTATCTGTATTAATAGAATCAAAAAGATCGTTAGCTGATCCTAAGAGCGTTTGTTTGTATTTCATTGTTAAGGATTCCGGTATTGGGATTGCTGAGCAAAGCCTTACCGATTTATTTGAATCTTTTACTCAAGCTGACAGCTCTACAACCAGGAAGTTTGGCGGCACAGGTTTAGGTTTAACTATAAGTAAGCGTTTATGCCAATCGATGGGTGGGGATATAACGGTAAAAAGTACTCAAGGTGTAGGTAGTGAATTTATAGCTTCGATTAAGGTGAAATTGAATAACCAAGCGTTGATTGATAACACTCCCGACCTAACTTTTACTGATCCGTTTGAAGTCTTAATTATTGATGATAATAAAGATGACCTTGAGGTAATTGGGAGTCAACTTAGTGCTATGGGGTTAGTGTGTACAAGTTGTTGCTCAGTTAAGCAAGCTATTGATATTATTGAGCAGAATAAAGAAAAATTTAAAGCCATTATTGTTGACTGGGCAATGCCAGCGATGAGTTGCGAAACCTTTTTAATACGTATTCATAGTATTAGCCCCCAGCTTTATAGCAAGATTATCGTACTTACAATGAGTGATGAAAGTTTAATTAATGATGCAGGCAAGAAAGTCAGTATACAAACTATTTTGCATAAACCTGTATATACGAGTGTTTTGTATGAGGCGATTGAACGTAAAGTGTTGGGCTCTATAAATAAAGCTCCTGTAGCCAATATCGTCAGTGAAAAGTCACTGGCGGGTATCAAAATATTAGTTGTGGAAGATAACTCGATCAACAGAATAATCGTTACAAATATACTTGAAAATGCTGGTGCCCAAATTCATTTGGTCGACAATGGATTGGAATGTATTCAAATAGTAAAATCGGAAGCGTTTGATATTATTTTGATGGATATTCATATGCCTATAATGGATGGTGTTGAGGCGAGTCAAATTATTCGTAGTGATAATGACGAAACTATCGCAAACATCCCAATAATCGCCTTAACAGCTAACGTTATGAAAGATGATATTACACGATACTTATCTATTGGCATGAATGCCCATGTTGCAAAACCAATTAAAGCGCAAAAATTACGTGAAACTATAATCCACTGCTTGAGTAAATAGTTGAACCATTAAAATTATTTATATCAGATATCTACCATAATACCTCCCATTGTCTTGAGCTAATTTTAAATAACTTAAAAGTAAATTTTATAAAATAGAGTTTGACTCATAGATCTTTATGTGTGAAATTCCATATATACGATTTTTCATATGCTTGTTTTTATCAAAGGTTGAGTTATCAATGTCAGAAGTTAATGGGTTACCAAATACAAATAAAGCACACAGTGTTGTTCCACTCACATCAAATTTTAACGTTAGTTTTTCTGAGCATAAACCTAAAATTTTATTGTTATATGGCTCATTAAGAGCGCGTTCTTATAGCAAGTTAGTTATAGAGGAGAGCGCTCGTTTATTAACGCATTTTGGTGCTGAGGTTAAAATTTTTAACCCTGAAGGTTTACCTCAAACCGATAGTGAAGATGAATCACACCCTAAAGTACAAGAGTTGCGAGATTTAATGCTTTGGTCAGAAGGGCAGGTATGGTGCTCACCAGAACGTCATGGCTCAATGACGAGTATATTCAAAAATCAAATTGATTGGATCCCTCTTAATTTAGGAGGTGTAAGGCCAACGCAAGGTAAAACATTAGCTGTGTTGCAAGTTAGTGGCGGTTCGCAATCATTCAATGTGGTGAACCAACTACGAGTATTAGGGCGTTGGATGCGGATGGTAACAATACCTAATCAGTCGTCAGTGCCACAAGCGCACTTAGAGTTTGAAGAAAATGGACGGATGAAACCCTCTGCGCTCTACAATCGGATTGTTGATGTTATGGAAGAGCTGATTAAATTCACTTTATTATTGCGAGATCAAAAAGATTACTTTGTAGATCGCTATTCTGAACGAGTGGAATCTGCAGAAGATCTTAGCCAACGCGTTAATCAACGCTCTATTTAGGGGAGATAAATGGGATTATTTGAGCGGTATCTTTCTGTTTGGGTAGCCTTAGCAATCGCTGTTGGTATTTTTACAGGCTCAATAATACCAGAGCTATTTATACTCATAGCAGGCTTTGAATATGCGCATGTAAATATAGTAATAGCGGTACTTATTTGGCTAATGATTTACCCAATGATGGTTCAAATTGATTTTTCATCTATTAAAGACGTGGGTAAAAACCCAAAAGGACTATTACTAACCGTTGTACTTAATTGGCTTATTAAACCATTTACAATGGCGTTTTTAGGTTGGCTATTTTTTAAGGGTATATTTGCAGACTGGGTCGACCCAAAAACTGCAACTGAATATATTGCAGGCATGATTTTACTGGGTGTTGCGCCATGTACGGCTATGGTTTTTATTTGGAGCCAATTAACCAAAGGCGATGCTAACTATACGCTAGTGCAGGTATCTATTAACGATATTATTATGATATTTGCATTTGCACCTATAGCGGGTTTATTGCTGGGTGTAACCGATATAACAGTGCCATGGGATACGTTATTTTTATCTGTGGTGTTATATGTACTTATACCGTTAATTTTAGGTGCGGTTACGCGTAAAAAATTTGATAAAGCCGAGGAACATTCTCGACTCAATCAGTTTTTGAGCATTATGAAACCCTATTCAATTATGGGGTTATTAGCGACAGTCGCTTTATTATTTGGTTTTCAGTCACAAACTATTTTAGCCAACCCCGAAGCGATTGTACTTATAGCTATTCCGCTACTGATTCAAACCTATGGTATTTTTGCTATTGCTTATTTTGCCGCAAAAAAAATGAAGCTAGAGCACAATATAGCTGCGCCAGCGTGCATGATCGCAACATCTAATTTTTTTGAGTTAGCAGTTGCAGTGGCTATTTCATTGTTTGGTTTACACTCTGGTGCTGCACTTGCAACCGTAGTAGGTGTGTTAGTTGAAGTACCTGTAATGCTAAGTTTAGTTTGGTTCGCAAATAAAACGCGCCATTGGTTTAACTAGGGCTAGAGCATGATTGCTATACTGCATGGTTTCAATTGCGAAACATCTAATATTAACTTAAGCCTGGGGAGCTAGATTTAATCTAACTATAAAATAAAGGGCATAGCTGTTTGTTTTGTAAGTTCTCGTTTATCTGGAGCTTTTTTGTTTAGCGCTATTAATAAACATTTAAACTTAGTGTAGAGCCTTGTACTTCTATAGATCTTGAACAACACTTTAGTTAATAATTTAACGAGTGGCAGGCTATGCAAAAGACTAAACACTGGCTTTTAAAAAACTTCAAGGGTATCTCTTTTGTTTTATTTTTGATGATGGTTATTAGTTTTAATTTCATTTTGAATGATGCATTACATCAAAAAGTGCATGTTTCTGGGCAGCAGTTTGTTAAACAGGTTTTTGAATTAAATTTATCTCCCTCTATAAATAATGATGTGCTGATCGCATTAGCTAAAAGTGAAGGCTTTATGCTGGAAGTGCAAAAATCTGTAGAGCATTTTAGGTTCTTAGTAAATTTAGAACGCGAAGTTTTTACTTATAAAACGCTAAGTTTGAGCCTCTATCATTACCCTGCATGGGTAACACAAAGTTACTTATTTATATTATTAAATTTGATCATATTAGGTGCTGTTAACTGGTCTTATCGCTGGTGGAGGTTACTAAAAGTAAACCATAAAGTAGCATTTAAAAATCAAGTTATACAACCCACTAAAACGACTCAACAAAAACAGAAAAAAACTCAGCTAATTAAACAAGTGAAAAGCTGCGAGCTAAGCTCTTTATATGGGGCTAATGCAGTATCACATAGTTTATTTTTACTTATTGAGTGTGATTGTAGTTTTGATAAAAAAACGGATAAAGAAGCCAGTTTTAAAGTATTAATTACTAAAAAATTGACCGAACTTAAAGGTGCGTCAGTAAAAGAACTAAATTCTAGTTACTTAGCTGTCACCTTACCAAATATCCCTATTAATGAATTAGATAGCTATATAGAAAAGCTCCATAAAAATTTGTTTTTAATATGTCAAAATCATCAAAAAAATATTACCCATAAAGATATTAAAATAGGGGCGTGTGATTATCAAATAGGCGCTGACCAAGTTACAGTTTATCAGTTAGCAAAATCAGCACTCGTGTTATCGCAAAGCAATTTATTACAGCACTGTCATCGCTTAGCGTTAAATCATTGCCAAGAAAAACTACTCTCTAGTAAGCAAGTTATCGAAAACATTAAAAAAAATAAGTTTATATTATTCTTCCAGCCTTTATTTGAGCTCTCTAGCGGTGAAATTTTACAGCATGAAGCTCTTATCAGGGTTAGGCATAGCCAACTTGGTTTACTGGCTGCTCGTTATTTTATTAAGCAAGTTTATAGTAATCAAGACGCTTTAATATTAGATAAAGCTGTAATAACACAAGTTAAAAAGCTTATGCTGAGTGAGCCTTCAGCTTTGACCGTTAGTATAAATCTACATCCTAAAAATTGGTTTAATAATGCATTTTGGGAATGGGTAACTAATCAAATAGCAGAGCTTAAATTAAATGCTAAATTACAATTTGAAATAAGTGAAATAGAATTTTTTACTCATAGAGAGTTGCTAACTAATGCGCTTAATATAATCAAAAAAGGCCATTCACACATTATAATTGATAATATAAAAAGTAGTGAAAAAGTAGCCATGTTAGTTGGTTATAGCCAAGTGTGTGGGCTTAAATTATCATACGAACTTGTTCATTTATTAAATGAAAACACTCAAAATCAAAAGAAAATAAAAAAAATAGTAGAAGCTGCAAATCTTTTAAATCTACCCGTATATGCGGTTGGTGTAGAGACTCAAAAAGAGCTATTTACCCTTGATAAATTGGGAGTCGTAGGGGCTCAAGGTTTTTACTTTTCAGAACCCCTTCAAGAGTTTACGCAAGCGGTATTTAATTAATTTCTAGATTAGGCCTCTGTATTTTAAGCCATTTAAGCCTTGAAGCCCGCCGGTATGAACGGCTATAATTTGACTCCCGGATGGGAAATAATCTTGCTCAATAAGTTGCCATAATGCATACATCATTTTTCCACTATAAATAGGCTCAAGCGGTAAATTATAAGTGCGGCCCATATCTTGGCAAAACTGCCATAACTCAGGTGAAAACTTACCATAGCCACCACCATGAAACTCTGTGAGTAACTGCCAATTATTTTGGTTTTTAGCTTTGTTACTTAGCTTTTTAATTTCTTCATTTAAATAATCAGCTTGTTTTAATACAGCAACGCCTATTACTTTTGTTGTTGGAGCGCTACCTTCGATTAATCCAGCAAGCGTGCCGCCACTGCCAGTGGGGCAAACTAAGTAGTTATGCTCAGGTAAGCTTTGTACTAACTCTTTACACCCTAATAAGGCGTGCTCATTTGTACCGCCTTCAGGAATTATATAAGCATTGGGGAAGCGCTCTTGTAAAGTATTAAGGTAATCGGTGTCGTGGCGTTTTCGATATTCTATACGGTTAACAACATGTAGGTGCATATCGCATTGCTTAGCAAATTGAATTGTTGGATTGTTGTTATCAAGTTCTGGTCCGCGAATAATTGCATGTGTTTTAATACCAAATTCTTTTCCTGCTGCTGCGCAGGCGTGAATATGGTTTGAGAACGCGCCACCAAAAGTAAGTAGTTCTGTTTTATTTATCTTTTGCATATGCGCTAAATTATATTTTAATTTACGCCATTTGTTACCACTTATTAGCGGATGTAATAGATCGTCACGTTTTACACCTAAATAAATATTTCTCTTTTTTAGAAACGTTGTATCTATTTGTTGAATATGGTTATTTTCGTTTATTTTGAATGATTGATGCATTTTTTATTAGTTTTCAACTTGGCAAAGTAATTAAAATGTACGACACTTGGTTAATACATAATTAACAATAGTAGCTATATGAAAGAAAAGCTGTTTTCTTGGTTAAATCGTAGTTTAGATCCTAATACAGCTATTGGTGTTGCTGCTTATGCAGATACTGTTAACGCAGTATGTTTAAAAAAACAACACGACCAATGGATTGTTCACAGTTCTCACAGTGTAAATGTATCTGAGCAAACCGATTATACCGCTGCTATTGTTGCTTGCACAAATCAAGTTTCTAACGACGTGTGTGCAGTAAATTTAGTTATACCACACTATTTTTATCAAATAGTGCAAATGGATAAACCAAACCTTAGTGATGAAGAGATAATACAGTCACTCCCTTGGACTACAAAAGATTTAGTTGATATAGCTCCTGAGAATATTGTGGCTGACTTTATTGATTACCCAATAACGTTGCCAATGCAAAGCAGCAAAATGAATGTATTTATTACTAACAAACTGCAACTACTTCCGTTTATAGATAGTTTTGAACAAACAAAACCTGTTTTACGTGCAATGACCTCCGAAGAGATGATTTTAGTTACCTTGTTTGGCGCGTATAAAGAAGCGCATATGTTGATTGTGCAACATGCCAATCATGAGCCTAGAATATTAATTATCCGTGATGGGCAATTAGTATTAGCTAGACGCTTAAACGGTTTTTTAGGTATTTCTGATAAAGACCAAAACCAAGAACTAGTAGAAGCCTTAGGATTAGAAATTCAGCGTTCTATGGACTTTTTTGAAAGCCAGCTCAAGCAACCGCCAATTCGAAGTATTCAGCTACAGTGCGATGATTTATCGTCACTCACACTAAGGGCTGGTCTTGCAGAGTTTTTACAAGTAAAAGTTGTAGATTTTGCGCCTAATTTAGAATTAGCAAAGCAATTAGAACCTAACTTCTATTACGCACTCGGTGCAGCCTATCAATTAACAGATCCGGAGTCTGTGCTATGAAAACCCGGATTAACTTTTATCAAAAAACCTTACGCGTTCGGCGAGATCCAGTCCCTTTGTCGGGAATGATTACACTGTGGTTAGGTGCGCTATTAATTATTGCAATCACGTGGGCTTTTTATAGTTATAAAGCCTATTCAAGTGAGCTTGATTTAGAACAAAACAGGCAATACCTCAAGCAAGGAAAAGCTCAGTTAGAAGTTGTAAAACAACAGCTAGCAGAGAAACAAAATAAAACACTATTCATTAATGAGTTAAAAGCACTCCAGCAAGAGGTTTTACACAAACAGCAAATATTTAGCTATTTAGAACAAAGCTCAGATCAATCTGCCACCGATTACGCTCAAGTAATGCAAGATTTAGCAAAGTATCACGAACCTAGTATTTGGCTTACGCATATCAAATTTGTAGGGCAAAGTGTAACTCTTCAAGGACAAACGTCTCAGTCAAAATTTTTACCTATGTGGTTTAATAATTTAAAGCAATCATCTTTTTTTATTGATAAAGAATTTTCAGTTTTAGAACTGTCAACAAAAGATGGTTTGAGTGAATTTAATGTGGCGACCGACCTTACTGATAAAGGCGCTAAACCATGAACAACAAAAAAAATAGCCAAAGTAAAAAGAACAAAGGCTGGTCTATGTGGGCTAAGTATCAAGCGCAATTTGCATCGCTGCAAAAGCGTGAGAAGTATTCAACAGTATTTGTTGGCTTATTTATAGTGATTTATTTAGGACTATGGTTTGTTATTTTTCCACAGCAAGATGAAGTTGCTCATATTCGTTCTGAACAAAATGCAGCGCTGCAGGAGTTGCAGCAAATAAATGCTCAACTCTCTATGTTAGATCAAGCACTTAATCACGATTACACTAAAGTGTTACGCGGTCAAATAGCACAGACAAGAAATAAGCTAGAGGATATAAATAATCAGCTTAATAGTTTTAGCCAAGGCTTTGTTGCTGCTAAAAATGTACCTGCTGTTTTAAAAGATTTACTCGTAGATACTAGCGATGTGAAAGTCAGTAGATTTAATGTAAAACCTGCGCAGGCTATAGATGTTGAAAAACTGGGTGAGCATGATACGCAAACATTATTTTTTGAGCATCAGATGGTGGTTACTTTGGAAGGTAGTTATTTTAGCTTACAAAAATATTTAGCAGCATTAAGAAATAATCAAGAAAAATTGTTAATACAAGAGTTTAGTTATCAGGTACTAACGTACCCACAAGCTGAGCTAACTTTACAAATTGCTACAGTGAGCGCTAATGAAAAATTTATCGCATTATAATTTATGTTTTTTATTACTTTTTTTCACTTTCGCACCCAGTGTATTAGCGCAATTACGTGATCCTACACAACCAAATATGTATGTGAATAACAACAAGAGTATAACTCAAAACACAGAACTTAAATTGCAATCTATTATTAAAAACAGTACCGCATTTAAGGCTATTATTTCTGGCCATATTTATCGAGTGGGTGATGCTGTCGAGGATTTTCGGGTGCTAAGCATAAACTCAAAAAAGGTTGTGCTAGCAAATGACGATAAACAAATAAAATTAGAATTATATGACTATGAAATTAAAAAATAATTTATCTCACCCGTGGCTTGTTCTCCTATTATTGCCTACATTTTTAACGGCTTGCCATAGCTTTAAACCTGGTAAAGAGGTTAAAACGCATATAGAGCAAGAGTTAGCAGTAAAACCATCAGAGGCTAAAGTAATTGCGCCTCTACAAATGCCAAGTGAACTTACACAAAGCTTGTTGTCATCTATAAATAATGAGCAAACAATAAGTGATGATTTATCAATCAAGCGTTTTGATGTAGCTGCAAATGACGTTGAAATAGGTGCTTTTTTTGCAGGTTTAACAGACGATACGCCTTTCAGTGTGGCTGTACACCCAGAGGTAAATGGCACCATTAGTTTAAAGCTTAAAAGCGTGACATTTAATGAAGTGATTGCGGTTATTAAACGTATGTACCCTTTAGATATAGTTAACGAAGGGCGTATTGTACAGGTGCTACCAGCCAAAATGCGCACAGAAACAATACCTGTAAATTATTTAATGATGCAGCGCCATGGCCAGTCCACAGTGAGTGTTGTTGCTGGTGGGGTTAGTCAATTTGCGCAAAGCGGCAGTGGCTCAAGTGGTTCTAGTTCAAGTAGTAGCAATCAGCAAAATAGTGAGTTTGGCGGCGATAATCAAAGCTTAGATTTAAATGGTTCTCGAATCCAAACAATTAATAAAAACGATTTTTGGAAGGAATTAGAAGTCGCCCTTAAGTCGTTAATTGGTGCAAGTGAAGGGCGCTATGTTGTTGCCAGCCCACAAGCAAGTTTGGTAACGGTTAATGCATTACCAAGTGAGATTAGTCAGCTAAAAGAATTTTTACGACAAAGCCAAGAGAACCTGCAACGCCAAGTTATTCTTGAAGCCAAAATAATAGAAGTAACTTTAAAAGACGAGTACCAGCAGGGTGTTAACTGGGAGCGTATAGCGAGTGGTTTAGAAGGCGGTATTTCGTTTGCTACAACAGCGGGTTCTACTATTAGTAATAGTATTTCAGCTGCAATTGGTGGAGCGTCATCGCTAACTATTCAAAAAGGAGACTTTAACGGGGTTATTAATTTGCTAGAAACGCAAGGTGATGTGCAAATGCTATCTAATCCTCGGGTAACCGCAACAAACAATCAAAAAGCTGTTATAAAAGTAGGACAAGATGAATACTTTGTAACGAATGTATCGAGCACAACAGTGACAGGTACTTCAACAACAACATCGCCAGAGATTGATTTAACGCCTTTCTTTTCGGGTATTGCACTAGATGTAACGCCACAAATTGATAAGTACGGTTCAGTAATTTTACATGTTCACCCTTCAGTAACTGAAACAGAAGAACAGCTAAAAGTAATCACATTAGACGATCAACGTTTTGAGTTGCCTCTAGCACAAAGTAACATTCGAGAATCAGATACTGTTATTCGCGCTCAAAGTGGTGAAATAGTTGTTATTGGTGGTTTGATGCAAACATCAACACAAGATGAAGAATCGAAAACCCCCGTGCTAGGTGATATCCCAATTTTTGGCAACTTATTTAAAAGTATACGTAAGCGCCAAGAGAAAAAAGAACTAATTATTTTAATTAAACCAACCGTTGTTATGCCCGATACTTGGAAAAAACAACAAGGCGAAACTCGCAGACTTTTAAATACTTGGTATGAAAATTAACTATGTATTTGCGCTTTTTCAGTTTAAGTGAAATGCCTTTCACGTTAACCCCAAATACGGAGTTTTTTTGTGCGCTTGAACCTCATCACGAAGCTATGCAGGTACTTACAACCGCAATAGAAATGGGTGAAGGGTTTATTAAAGTCACAGGTGAAGTTGGCACAGGTAAAACGCTACTTTGTAGAAAGCTATTAAACCAGCTTGAGCCAGATTACATTGTTGCTTATTTACCTAATTCTTATTTAAGTCCTGAAGAGCTTAGATGGGCCATTGCAATAGAGCTTGGTATGGATGTAGATAAAGCATTAGATCAGCAAGCACTTGGGCAGCTTATAAATCATCATTTATTGGATTTACAAGAAGATAATGAGCGTGTAGTCCTTTTGATAGATGAAGCGCAATGCTTGAGTTGGGAGACTCTAGAAGCACTGCGATTATTTACAAACTTAGAGACAGAAAGTGAAAAGCTAATTCAAGTTGTGTTATTTGGGCAACCTGAACTTGATGAAAAGCTAGCTAATAATAAAGTAAGGCAATTACGCCAACGTATTAGTTTCTCTTATAAATTAAGGGCTATGACTGGTGCTGAGGTTATTTATTATATAAATCACCGCTTACAAGTTGCAGGGTTTAATAGACCTCCTTTATTTAATAATAGTATGGGGCTTAAAATTGCCAGAGCAAGCCGTGGTATTCCTCGGTTAGTTAATATTTTATGCCATAAAGCACTATTACAAGCGTATGGTGAAGGGCTAAATAAAATAACCAATCGCCATATTCAGCTTGCTATAAAAGATACTGAAGACTGCGCAAAATACCGAACAGGTCAGTATTGGAGCTACAGTGCTTTAATGTTTAGTATTTTAGCTATTGCTGCCATCTGGGTATGGAGGCAGTGGTTATGAGCGTTATAAATAATATGCTTAAAAATATTGAACAACGAGAAGCTAAGCAAGTAAATGTTCAAGAAGGCATAAATGTAAAACCAATATATGACTTAAGGAATATTGCATTTAAAGTTGTAATTGTACTTATTATGCTAAGCGTCATTTTTTTAGCGTACTTGTATTTACCGAATGCTGACAAACAAGAAACTCAACGTCAGCCTGCTTTGCTACCGCAAAAAATGGTTGCGGTTATAACCTCTAATTTATCTGACTCTGAAGATGGTGAAAATACTGTAGAGCCTTCAGTTGGACAAGACGCTGTGAAAAAGGTTGTGCAAGTTGAGCCGGTAAATCAAGTAGATAATGATTTGGTTGAGCCTAAGTTGGATGAAGCTACATTGTTAGCTTCTCAGCCAATAGAAGATCCGATTGTAATTGCCCAAGTTAAACAAAGCCCTGAACTAGATAATGATAATGAATTGGCAGCTAGTGAGTTAACTGTTAGCAAGCCAAAAATAACTCCAGTAGCTAAAGCTAAGCCTCAAAATACGATGACTAAAAGTGCGCCAGAAGCCAAGTCGCCACAGGATTTATTAATTGAGCAATTAGCTGCAGCTAAACAAGCAATACAGTTTGGTTTATACAACGAAGCCATTAGTGATTTAAACGCTATTTTAGCGCAATCGCCTTTACACGTAGAAGCCCGAAATTTACTGGCTGCAACCTATTTTAAACAACAAGATATAAATTCTGCGCAGCAGGTTTTACAGGCAGGTATTCGTCAAAGCCCTAACGTACTGGAATGGCGTGTAATGCTAAGCAAAATACTCATTATGCAACAGGAGTATGAAGGCGTATTACTGCTTTTAACTGATGAATTTGAATCTCAAGCGAATCTTGATTTTTGGGTGCTGCAGGGAACTGCTGCTCAAAGTGCGAGTAAGCACCATAAAGCACTTGAAAGCTTTAAACATCTTACACAGCTACAGCCTAGTCAAGCTAAGTGGTGGCTGGCACTTGCAACATCAAAGGATGCATTAGGAGAATATCTTGATGCTAAGCAGCTTTATAAGGTTGCTCTAGATTTAGGTGGATTAAATACAGCTATGACCCAGCATGCATTACAGCGTTTAGTTGCGCTAAAGGAGGCCGTATGAGACCTAGTTTAAAGATGCGCTTAGGCGATTTACTTGTTCACGAGCACATGATCACCGAAGCGCAACTTAGTGAAGCACTAAATGTTCAAGCGGCAACAGGTCGTAAATTAGGTTCGACGCTTATTACACTTGAGTTTATCAGTGAACCACAACTATTGCGTTTTTTAGCGCAACAATTACAAGTGCCTTTTTTAGATATATCACAGCGAAAAATATCACACGATGTATCTAAGCTTTTATCTGAGGTTTATGCGCGTCGTTATAGAGCATTAGTTATTGAAGATAATGGCGACTCTGTTTTGGTTGGGATGAGCGACCCTGCTGATTTAAGAGGGCTTGATCAGCTTGCAACTATGCTTGCTCCTAAACGAATAGACTTAGCCGTTGTACAAGAAAGTCAGATAATGGCTGCGTTTGACAACGTATATCGTCGTACAGATGAAATTACTAACTTTGCAGAACAACTTCATGAAGAATACCAAGATGTAGAAGAGTTTGATTTAAATTCTTTAGGTGACGAAACATCGGATGCAACTGTTGTAAAGTTACTGCAATCTATATTTGAGGATGCTGTACAAGTTCGTGCATCCGATATTCACATAGAGCCAGATGAAGGCTTATTGCGTATTCGCCAACGTGTAGATGGCATATTACAAGAGCATACTCTTAACCAAGTAAAAATAGCATCGGCATTAGTATTACGTTTAAAGCTTATGTCGGGATTAGATATATCTGAAAAACGCCTTCCTCAAGATGGTCGCTTTAATATAAAAGTACGCAGTCATAGCATTGACGTACGCCTATCTACCATGCCTATTCAGCATGGTGAATCAGTTGTAATGCGTTTGCTTGATCAATCTGCAGGATTATTATCGTTAGATGAAACAGGCATGCCAGTACACATATTAAAGCGTGTACGCAGTATTATAAAACGTCCACATGGTATGGTTTTAGTTACTGGACCAACAGGTTCGGGCAAAACAACTACACTTTATGGCGCATTAAGTGAGTTAAACCAACAAGAAAGTAAAATTATTACCGTAGAGGATCCGGTTGAGTATCGTATTGGCCGTATTAACCAAGTACAAATAAATAATAAAATAGGGTTGAGCTTTTCAAGTATTTTACGCACAGCATTAAGGCAAGATCCCGACATTATAATGGTTGGTGAAATGCGGGACCAAGAAACGGTCGATATTGGATTAAGGGCCGCTTTAACAGGTCACCTCGTACTATCAACGTTACATACCAATGATGCAATTACCAGCGCTATGCGCTTAATAGACATGGGCGCACCTGCTTACTTAGTGGCAAGCTCCCTGCGGGCTATTATTGCCCAGCGATTAGTAAGGCGAGTATGCAATGACTGTAAAGTACCTTACCTGCCAGATCGCCAAGAACTAAGCTGGTTAAAATACTTAGGCGAAAATGTTACTGACGCTCAATTTTCTAAAGGGCAAGGTTGCACAGCATGTAATCACAGCGGCTATAAAGGACGTGTAGGTATTTTTGAGTTACTCGAAATGGATGATGCGATGATGGATGCATTGCGCGCTAACGATACACAAGGCTTTGCAAAAGCAGCCAAAAATAGTGCTAACTTTTCACCACTTTCAACAATGGCATTAAATTACGCTAAACAAGGTATCACCTCGTTAGATGAAGTATTTAAAGTGGCTGAGTATATCCCAGAAATAGTAGGGGATATTGATGCAGCTATATAGCTATAAGGCGAAAGACAGCAAAGGTGTATTGGTTAAAGGCCAATTAGAAGCAAACAACCAAGCTGGCGTAGCTGATAGTTTAATAAAACGTCAATTTATACCCATATCAATTTCATTAGTTGAAACAAAAAATAATATTAAAATTTTCGATAACTTGTTTGTCGAAAAAATAACGCTAGACGACATGATTATGTTTTCTAGGCAAATGTATTCGCTACTAAAAGCAGGGATTCCAATTATACGAGCAATGATTGGGCTGGCAGATACAACACAAAATAAAGAATTTAAAAATGTCTTGATGGAAGTTACTCGACAGCTTGAACAAGGCCGTGACTTATCCAGTGCGATGGCGATACATAATGAAGTGTTTAGCCGATTAACAGTGTCAATGGTAATGGTTGGTGAAGGTTCTGGCCGGTTAGAGGATGCTTTTTACCAACTCGCTATTTATTTTGAAAAAGAACAGGAAACCCGAAAACGTATAAAAGCAGCAATGCGCTATCCCACTTTTGTCATTTTGGCTTTAGTAGGAGCCATGATTATTTTGAATATTTTTGTAATTCCTACCTTTGCGAGCATGTTTGCCAAATTTGATGCCGAATTGCCGTTAATGACACGAATATTAATTGGCACCAGTAGTTTTTTTGTTAACTATTGGTGGTTGCTGTTAGTTATGGGGATTGGTGCGGTATTTGCGTGGAAACGTTATTTAAATACAAATGCTGGACGCTTCAAGTGGGATCAATATAAATTAAAAATCCCCTTTATTGGCGATATTTTAAAACGTACGTTGCTTGCACGTTACAGTCAAAGTTTAGCTATGGTATTGCGCTCTGGTGTACCAATGACCACGGGATTATCGCTAACAGCGCATGCTGTAGATAATAGCTATATGGAAAAAGCGATTATAACTATGCGCCAAGATATAGAAAAGGGCGATAGTTTACTTAGAGCGTCAAAAAGCTCTGAGCTGTTTTCTCAGCTTGTGTTACAGATGGTTGCGGTGGGTGAAGAAACAGGTCGGGTTGATGAGTTACTTCAAGAGGCTGCCGATTATTATGAGCGTGAAGTTGATTACGACCTACGTAGTTTAACCGCAAAAATAGAACCTATTTTAACTGTGTTTGTTGCCATTATGGTGCTGATTTTAGCGTTGGGTATTTTTATGCCGATGTGGAACATGATGTCAGCGATTAAAGGTAATTAACCAAGTGATAGCATCAAAGGCTTACTCAAAAGGTTTCTCATTATTTGAGTTAGTTATTGTTGTTATTTTATTGGCAGTAATTATGAGTTTTGCTATACCTCAATATATAGGTATTAAAAATCAAGCTCATAATGCGAGCGTAGATGCTATCGCAGGTGGTTTTTCATCAGCCGTAGGCATGGTTAGAGGTCAATGGGAATTAGAGGGAAGGCCAAATAGTAGGTCAAATAAAACATTTGTTAATTATGGAGGAGTAATAGTTGGTGTTGATGGAATGTTAGGTACACCAACAAGTGATGAAACAGAAAAAAAAGATACTCGTGCAGAAGCTGTAAATGTTAATAAATGCCGCCAAGTATTAAATGTAATTTTACAAGATGCACCCAGTAGTACGTTAAGTAATGAAATATCAAGAATAAAAAGTGTAAGTTTTTTAGTTAGGTACAATGCAGAAAGTACGCAATGCGTCTATTATTTAACTCATACCCTTGATATTAAAAATATACCTACCAATACGGGTGAAATATTAGGGTTAACAGGTTTTTCATATTTTGCTAAAACAGGCAAAGTAAAAATATTTAAAAATTAAGTAATTAAAAAGAGGCTTACTTATGAAAACGCAATCGTTAAAAAGTTTACCAATGAATAAACAAGCAGGTTTTACACTTGTTGAATTGATCATCGTAATTGTTATTTTAGGCATTTTAGCTGTTACTGCAGCACCTCGCTTTTTAAACTTGCAAGGTGATGCCAATGCTTCAACACTTGAAGGCTTACAGGGCTCTATTCGCAGTGGTATGAATATCGTAAACGGTAAATCTATTATTGCTAGTGATCACAAAAAAGCAACGGCTACAGTTACTGTAGATACAGGTGATGCAGTTGATACAGTTTATGGTTACCCTGCAGCAACAGAGGCTGCCTTTGAAGCATTTTTGGATGTCGATTTCGATGGTACTGGAGCTGATATAGCAGACTTTAATTTTGTAGAAACGACTAATGGTACTAATGGTACTACTGATGCTGGTGCCGTACCAAAAGTTACTCTTTACCCAAACAGCTATACTGCAACAGGGGACTCAGCTACAGATGACAAATGTCGTATTGAGTATACTCAAGCAACGGCGACTACTGGGCCAGTGATAGTGACGCCGCCTAAAGTTGAGCTTTTCATAGAAGGTTGTTAATTACATAAATGAAAAGCAGTAGTAAGCAACGATTGCGTGGCTTCACACTCATTGAGTTAATTATTACTCTAGTGATATTGGGAATACTGTCGGTAACGGCAGTTCCCAAATTTCTGGGTAGCTCAACAGAAGACGCCTATTCGTATCGAGATCGTGCTTTAAATGCACTGAGAACAGTGCAGCTACGTGCCATGCAAAATACAGCAATGGCAAGTTGTCATACCCTTTATATAACCTCCACACTTATTGCTCCCCCCACACCCGATACATGTATCGGTGGAGCTGATGCTAATAACACTGATCATTTAGTGGTACAAATAGACACACAAAGAAGTGATATAACCTTTAATGCTTTAGATAGTAACGCGAATATATTTACCCAAATTAGTTTTGACCCTTTAGGTAAATCAAATCAAACTTGTACTACGCAATGTCGAATAGATGTTGGATTAGCAGGCGTATGTATCAGTGGTGAAGGGCTTATCTATGCGTGCCCTTAGAGTGAAGGGTTTTACTCTAATAGAGCTTATTATTGGCATAGTCATGTTTGCTATTTCGCTTAGCATTATTACCGCTTTAATAGCCCCGCAAGCCAAAAAAAGTGCAGAGCCAATAATTGCTTTAAGAGCATCTGAATTTGGTCAATCATTAATGAACGAAATTCAAAGTAAATCGTTTGATGAGCACAGCGATAGAAGCGCTCCTTTTAGGCGTTGCGGCGAAACAACCTTAGGTGCAGAGCCCTGTACAGCAGCAGGCGATTTAGGCACCGACTCAGAATCTCGAACTAGTTATAACGATGTAGATGACTATATTGCACTTTCTAACCAACCTATTACAAATAGTTTAGGTGAGGTGTTAAGTCAATACAGCGACTTTAATTTAGTTGTTACCGTTGAGTACGATAGCGACTTTAATGAATCGACCACCAACGATGGCACAACCTTTAAGCGCATTACTATTGAAGTAACATCACCTTTAGGTGAGGTTTACGGCTTTAGTGCATATAAAGGGAATTACTAATGCAAAGAGCTAAATACCAAAATGCATTTACACTTATAGAATTGTTACTTGTTATGATTATTATTGGCATTTTAGCCGTAAGTGCGTTTTCGTTTATTAGTGCAGGTGTCAGTATTTACTCACAGGGTGTTAAGCGCCAAGAAGCGGTTGCACAAGCTCGTTTTTTAATAACGCGACTCAGTAAAGAGTTGCGCCATGCTACGCCAAATTCTTTAAGGCTCTCTTGCGATAATAATACTAGCGGGGCGTGTAGTGCGCAGCAGTGTTTAGAATTTACGCCATTTTTGTCGGCCACTCACTATACAAATTACCTACCTACCGTAGCACCTTTTAATGTTAGCGCTGTTGATTTTGAACTTAATAATTTAACGCAGCCGCAAGCTGGAGATTGGGCAACGATATACCCGTTAAGCAGTGCTGATATATATGATGAAAATAATAATAAGCGCTTAAAAGTATCTGCATTTAATAGTTCAGCGAGTGCAATTGATGAGTGGCAATTTAATAAAGCATTTGCCCAAGAGTCGCCAAGTAAACGCCTTTATTTGCTTTCAGAACCGGTAAGTTTTTGTGTTGAAGGGCAGTATTTATATAGATATACCAATTACGGTTTTACTGTTAATCAATTAGATGCCGTGAGCTTACAAATAAGCAGTGGTGTTAAACGTGATTTATTAGGTATTTATATTGCAAATAATTTAGCGAGTGATTTGTTTTTTACTCTTGATGCGCTCTCCTTACAAAGAAACGCTGTGCTTAACGTAAATGCGCAAATGCAATTTAACGATACCGAAGTAATGAACTTTAACCATGAGGTGCATATTCCTAATGTACCTTAAAAAAAATTCTCACAGAAAAGCCTTACCCAGTAAGCAAAAAGGGAACTTAATAATTGTTTCTTTAGTAATTATTGTTGCTTTATTAGCGCTAGGGTTAGCATTAGTTAAAGTGCTTTCTGGTGCATCACAACAAAACACGATTGAGTATTACGGCGCTCGCGCTTATATGGCGGCGCAAAGCGGCCTTGAAAGTGGTTTAACACAACTATTTCCTGTAAATAGCTCAGTTCAAAGCTGTGCATTGGTTACTACTGATCTAACTTTCCAAACTGCATATTTAGCTAACTGTAAAGTAGTGATAAGTTGTGATGAATATATAGACCTACCCGACAGCAGTACAGCAAATGGGCTTGTGAATATATATTATCTACAAAGCAGTGCAACGTGTGCTGCAATTGATTGTCCAGCAGGGAGTAGCTGCAGAAAAGACTATTGGCAAACACAAAGAACACTAAGCGTAGAGGCTAAAACGTTACCATGATGAAAAATGCATTAGTCATTATATTTTTTAGCTGCGTGTTGCTTTGTAATTACGCAAACGCGGTACCGCCTAAAATTGAAGGACGCTATATTGAGCTACAAGACACATACACATCACCTATTTGGACAAAAATAAATTTTCAACAGCAGTACATAACACCTCCTGCTGTTTTTATGCTCTCAACAAACCAAGGCGGAAACCCCGCAATAATAAGAATACGTAATATAACTACAACCAGCTTTGAGGCACTACCTCTTGAGCCTTCGGGTGAGGATGGTGAGCACGTTACGATGGGAGCTCATTATTTGGCTGTTGAATATGGCGTACATGAGTTTCCTGATGGAACAATCATGGAAGTAGGAAGTACCGATTTACTATTAGAGCTACAATATGGTCCTAAGTCAGGTTTTTCCCCATTTACTCCTAAAGGTTATAAGTCTTTAGTATTCGCGGAACCATTTACTCAAAGGCCGAACTTTTTCCATTCATTACAAACGCTCAACAGCATAGATAGTAACCCACCTACTCAAGCATTAGTGCCTTTTTTGACCGTTGCAGTAGAAAGTAATTCTTTATCTGCTAGCGGCGTTAATATTGCCTTAGAAGCTTCAGAAACAGCACTCGGCGTTATAAAAAGTGAGACGGTTGCTTATATGGCTGTTGAGCCTGGAAGTAACCGCGTATTTACAGACGATAATGGACTTGAAGTGTCCTGGGAAACATTTTTTACCGGTTTTGAAGTTGACGGTTGGAGCAATGGCTGTAATTACTTTAGTTTTACTAATAGCTTTAGTGTGGCTCCATTAGTTGTAGCAAGTAAAAACTCACGCCGAGAAGATGACGGCGGTTGGCTACGCAGCTGTAACTTAAGAACAAATAGGTTGGGCTTGGTTGTTGATGAAGACCGTGATGGCGATAACGAGCGCCGTCACGTAAAAGAAGAAGCTTCAATACTCGCTATGACCAGTACCTTCGTATTTAATGGTGATATTTTAGATTGTGATACGTTATTCCCGGGCGCTATTTCTACTTATAATAACGGTGAGGTACAGTTGGTTCAGGGGGTAGAAATAACAGACGGTAATGCACAGTTTGTCACAACCACGAATTTAATCTCTACAGCGCTGACGAGTCCTCCTTTATGTAATGGTCAAGCATGTGTTGCTGGTGGCTATAACTCTTTAGAGCCTAATCAAGCGGCGCAAGTACCAACGGTTACAAACGATGGTAGCTCAACAGGGCCAGTACCTACTTCCTTAGCTGGCGATTATTACTATGATGAGTTGCAGTTAAGCATGCTGGAAACAGAGTACCGAGTAACAGCGCCTACACGTATTTTTTTAAAAGACACCACATCACTTTTATCGACTTCATTTTTGAATATAGGTAAAACAAATATAGTGGTAGAAACTGGTGCATATTTAGCTATTTATGTTGATGGAGCGATTGCTATTGCAGCAGATGCCAATATTGCGGCCTACATTGTTGCCACTGGTGAGGTAAGAATTGCACAAAATGTAACGTATCAGGGGTCAATTACATCGGCTACTCAAATTATTACCGAAGGGAGCTCAACGTTTGACGCTCTACCAGTACCAGAGAGTATCCCTGGTTTTTGTGGCATTTATACACCAGAAACACTGGATCATTATCGTTTAACAATCAGCGATAACAAAGGTCTAACGTGTGAAGCTAAAGAGATGACACTCACAGCGTGCGCAAATGACGCCTGCGATTTATTATTTGCAGAGCCATCTAGTTTAAACCTTTCTCCAGATAATAGTGGGCAACAAAGCTGGGTTACGGGAGAGAATATTAATTTTACAGGCTCAACAACTGTTAAGTTTGCCAAACGTACAACTGGTAGCGTCACATTTGGGTATAACACTGCAGATCCTTCGGCGCCTCTTCGTTGTTACATCGGTGGTAATAATGTTGGTTTGAGCGGCTGTAAAGTCACATTTTCTGATGCAGGGTTTATTTTTAATAACGAAACCGATGGTAATACTACAATTCCTACTCAGTTATCAGCTAAGCCTTCAAATACTGGATTTAATGCAAAAGCGCTATCTATTCAGGCGGTAAAAACAAATACCACAACAGGAGTATGTGAAGCCGCATTTCCCGCTGGTGGCGATGTAAGCCTAGACTTATCGTATACATGCAGTGCTGGTGCAAGTTGCTCTGATACAGTATCACTTAGTAATAACAATAATAACTTTGCTATTGAGCAAGCAGCTAAATCGTTCACGCTAAACTTTGATAGTGATTCTAAAGCCCCGATTGTTATAAATTATCCTGATGCAGGAAAGTTGAGTTTAAATGTAAAAACCAACTTAATTTTAGATCCGATTACTAACCTGTCAGTAAATCTAACAGGTAGCTCAAATGAATATGTTGTAAAGCCATTTGGATTAGCAATGAGCGTTGCAAGTGATGGCTATGCAGCAAACGCTAATGGGAGCTTATTTAGATTAACGGGCGAAGCATTTGATTTAAAAATGAATGCAGTGCAGTGGCAAACAGGGCAAGACACTAACAACGATGGTTTTCCTGACAACTACAGCAATATTACAAATAACACCATTGCCAAGCATTTTATTACAGAGCAACCGCTTGTAGAGGCATCGCTTAAAGCGCCTACACCAGGCATTTCAGGTACGCTTGAAGCGATGAGTACATCACCCTTTAGTGATACAGGTAGTTTGAGTGAATCCGTATCGCAATATAATTACGACCAAGTTGGCATTATTGATTTAATAGCAGGCCTTCAAGATACCGATTACTTTGGTGCGGGAGACGTAAAAGGTGAACTATACAACGTTGGCCGCTTTGCACCTTCACAGTTTCAAATATTAGGTGTGCAAGCCGCAGCGCAATGTACACGTTATGGCAGTAATTTAACTTACCTCGATCAACCTTTTGAACTTGGCTTTACAGTACAGGCACAAAATCAAAATGGTGAGCTAATGGCCAATTATAAAGAGGGCTTTGATAAGTCCAGTGTAGCCATCAATGCCGAAAATAATGAAGTAGCTAACTATATACCCGCAACTAATTTTGCTAGCCGCTTAGTAAACCTAGGGAATAATAACTGGGGAGATATAAGTGACGGCCAATGGCAAATGAGCCAAATAAATACCACACTTAAAAGATTAGGTGTAGGGCAGCCAGATGGGCCATTTGCCATGGTTAGTTTAATGGCAACGCTTTCTAACATAGAAGGGGCAACACTAATTGATGCAAACGATAAACCAAACACACAAACAGCATGTTCGGGTGGTTGTAATAGCGTAAGACTAAATGACTTACCAATAGAGTTTAGGTTTGGACGTTTAGTGCTTGGCAATAACGCAGGCTCCGATCTCGACCCTTTACTTATTCCTATGCAGGCTCAGTATTACAACGGTAGTGGATTTGTGAATAACGCTGAAGATAACTGTAGTGTGTTTGATCATACCCAAATCACTCAAATATCACCTAGTAGCCCGCAATTGGGCTATGAATATGGAGGTGGAGCATCAGGTCAATTAGAAGCGGGAGTGTATCCTGCAAACAATGGCATTTATGCACAACCAAATGGTTTGGGCGAGTTTACCTTAGAATATAATACTTATGATTGGCTAAAGTGGGATTGGCAAGGTGATGGTACACAACTTAATCCTCGTGCTATTTTACAATTTGGCCGCTTTAGAGGAAATGATCGGGTTATTTACTGGCGTGAAACACGCGAATAGTTGTAAACTAAGATAATAATTGAACAAAGCTTGTGTTTTGTGCTGCAAGTACATAGCATAAGGCTTTAATTATAAAAAATAATAACGACCAAATAATTGCCGCTTTTTGGGACTGAAATATATGCGAATTACCCCTTTATCTCTGTTAGTTTCAGCTAGTTTATTAGCCAGTAGTGCATTTGCACAAGACACAGCTACAGTAACTGGAATTGACTCAGAGATTAGTGTTAAACAAACAGAATACGATAACTCGACAAGAATACTTGAAAAACATCTTAAAGAAGAAAGTCAGTTACAAAATCAACTAGAGCTACTTCGTTCTCGTTCTACCGAGCTAGATAAAGAAAAAAACCAAGCGCTCGATGCAATGAACGAAATGTACCGTCGTTTAATTGATGATCCCACTATTAATATTAGTGCTGCACAATCGCGCTATCAAAAAGCAGTGGTTGATCATAAGCAAAATAAAGATGATATTTCTATGCAGTTGGCGGCAATTGCATCCCACCGTAAAGACATAGAACAAATTCGTGTTGCTAAACATGCGCTTTTAAATACGTTAGAAAGTTTAAAAGAGCAGTTAACAACAGCCCGCGTAGAGCGTTTACGTAACGAGTTTACACGTGAAGGCACACTTGAGGTTAATCACACTATTAACTGTAAGCGTACAGAAACGCTAGCAGCGTGTGAGCAACGCGGTCAACAAATGGGTCTACAAAAAGCGACTAAACGCTTTGTTGATCAAATATTTGCAAACTTAACAGAAGAACGCATTGTTGAACCAAAACGTAATTTGGCGGGCGCTCAAGTACAAATATTAAGTAGCCACGTTGTTAACAGTGCATTTAGCGGCCAGGGTAACTACAACGTTAACTTAAGTGTAACTATGCGCGGCGAAGTTAACAGCAGTCGTTTATGTAGCTTATTAAGTATAGATAACCGCTATTGTTCTGAGTACGGAACGCCACTTACGGCTGCTTATCAACCCGCTTATGGCACAACATTTACTGATAGTCAGTTAACATTCAGTAATACCAAGGATAATGCCAACACAGTATCGGTTTCTCGTTTAAATGAGCAACCAGTACGTGATTATTCAATTAAGTCGGCACCGGTAAAAAGAGACTACTCTTCTATTGCCAATAAAAAGCAGGATCAGTCTGTAGAATTAACACTACGATCTAATGTTTATGACGATGAAGTGTTTATTGATGGTGTTAGCTTTGGTTCTACACGCTTAATAACGCGTTTACCGCGTGGTGTTCACAACGTTGAAATACGTAAGTTAGGTTATAAACCTTACCAAGCTCGTGTTGATTTAAACAAAGCACAAACAATTAATGCAAATTTAGTAAAAAAGCCTAAGTCGATTGCTGCACCGACCTATACTCGAGAGCAACCAGAAGTAACAGCACGCCAGGTCAGTGAAAACGTTAATGTATTAAATGCAAACGTAGAAACTCCAGTTGTGGTTATTCCTGCAGGCAAATTTAAAATGGGCGATATTAATGGCAATGGTTTAGCCAATGAGCGCCCAGTTATTGAAAAAGTAATAGCAAATTCTTTTGCTATGCAAAGCAAAGAAGTAACCGTAGGTGCCTACGAAAAGTTTGTAGCAAATACAGGTTATAAAACCCAAGCGGAAAAAAATAAAGGGTGTGCGTATTATTTAAATGGCGAACCAGTATGGGAAGCAAATTTAAATTGGCGTAATCCTGGTTTTGAGCAAGGCAGTGACTTTCCTGCGGTATGTTTAACTTATAACGACGCAAAAGCTTATGCTGAGTGGTTATCGGGTCAAACAGGGCAGCAATTTCGTTTACCGAACGAAGTTGAATGGGAATACGCAGCACGCGCTGGAACCGAAACAGAATACCCTTGGGGTAACGAAATTGGTAAAAACCTAGCTAACTGTGGTTGGTGTGGTAGTGAGTGGTCAAACAGACGTGCCTCGCCAGTAGGTTCTTTTTCTCCAAATGCATTTGGATTATACGATACCGTAGGCAATGTATGGGAATGGACCGATAAAGAATCAGGTGAGTCTGATGTAGCAGTAAGAGGCGGAGCGTGGAACTTTGCACCAAGCCTTGCTCGTGCGTCTACGCGTTTAATTTTAGCGCCTGATTTTAGATCTAACTACATTGGTTTTCGCTTAGTTCGCGAACGATAAAACTTAATTAAGGAAGCTTTGCTTCCTTTTTTCACAAATTCACAAAGGCGCTGCGCTTTATATTGCTCATATAGTTGAGCATGTTAAAGTGAGGCAGCTAATATAAGAACGTATTTCAAAGGTCATCCAGCCTCATGTTTAAAAAACTCCGTGGTATTTTTTCTAACGATCTATCGATCGACTTGGGTACAGCCAATACCCTAATTTATGTAAAAGACGAAGGCATTGTATTAAATGAACCTTCTGTTGTTGCTATCCGCCAAGAGCGTGCTGGTGGGCCTAAAAGCGTTGCGTCTGTAGGTACAGAAGCAAAGCTTATGTTAGGTCGTACACCGGGTAATATAAAAGCGATTCGTCCAATGAAAGACGGTGTTATTGCTGACTTTTTTGTAACAGAAAAAATGTTACAACATTTCATTAAACAAGTGCATAACAATAACTTTATGCGCCCAAGTCCGCGCGTACTAATTTGTGTACCGTGTGGTGCTACTCAGGTAGAAAAACGTGCAATACGTGAATCTGCAATGGGTGCTGGTGCTCGTGAAGTTTACTTAATTGAAGAACCAATGGCAGCCGCTATTGGTGCAGGCTTACCCGTATCAGAAGCAACAGGTTCTATGGTTGTTGATATTGGTGGTGGTACAACTGAAGTTGCTATTATTTCACTTAACGGCGTTGTTTACTCATCATCAGTTCGTATTGGTGGTGATAAGTTTGACGAAGCTATCATTAATTATGTACGCCGTAACTTTGGTAGCTTAATTGGTGAAGCAACAGCCGAAAACATCAAGCATCAAATTGGCTCTGCATTTAAAACTGATGAGCCAATCGAAATTGAAGTACGCGGTCGTAATCTTGCAGAAGGTGTACCGCGTTCATTCACACTTAACTCACATGAAATCCTAGAAGCTCTACAAGAGCCGTTAATGGGTATTGTGAGCGCAGTAATGGTTGCACTTGAGCAATCACCACCAGAGCTGGCATCAGATATTTCTGCGCACGGTATGGTACTTACTGGCGGTGGTGCGCTACTAAAAGATTTAGACCGCTTATTAATGGAAGAAACGGGTATTCCGGTTGTTGTTGCTGATGATCCACTTACGTGTGTTGCACGTGGCGGCGGTAAAGCACTGGAAATGATCGATGTTCATGGTGGTGACGTTTTTAGTTACGATTAATGAAATTAATGTTTGGACGCACAGTCTCTTTGCAACTGCGACTTTTTGTCGCAGTGCTTTTGAGTATCGTACTCATAGTTGGAGACAGATATACGCAAGGTGGTACCGTTGTTCGTACCAGCCTTAATACCTTAGTTAGCCCACTAATTTATGTTGCTAATTTACCCTACGAATTATTTAGCTTAAGTGCTAAAAGCCTGCATACGCGGGATCAACTTCTTACCGAAAACGAAGCGCTGAAAAAAAAGCAAATGCTACAGAGTGAGCAATTGCAGCAGTATCAATTTTTAGCTAGAGAAAACCAAAAACTACGCGCCTTATTAGGCTCATCTGCAAAGCAATCAAATCGTAAAATTATTGCTCAGGTACTTTCTGTGCACTCAAACCCGTATAGCCATCAAGTTGTTATAAACCGCGGTACCACTGACGGGCTTAGTGAAAGCCAAGCCGTAATTGATGAAATGGGTGTAGTAGGGCAGCTTACAAAGGTTGGATCAACAACGTCACGCGTATTACTCATGACCGACACCACGCATGCTACACCTGTGCGTATACTTCGTAACGATGTACGAACCGTTGTTGAAGGCATAGGTAAAATTAACGTAGTTAAGCTCTCACATGTACCTCACAGCTTAGATGTTCGAATTGGTGATGTACTTGTTACATCGGGTTTAGGTGGCACATTCCCTGAGGGGTATCCGGTAGCTGTAGTAACCGAAATAAACCGTGATGAAGGCCGTCCGTTTGCACAAGTTTTTGCAGAGCCTATTGCGCAATTAGATCGCATTCGTTTGCTTGTTATTTTATGGCGTAATCAACAGGAGCAAATCAGCGATGATTAATCGTTATTCATTGTTAATTGCGCTAAGCATCTTTTTTGCGTTAATAATGGCATTAATGCCACTCCCATTTTCGTTTGAACCATTTAGGCCTGACTGGGTTTTACTTGTACTTATGTATTGGTCACTTGCAGTACCTCATCGTTTAAATATTGGTACAGCTTGGGTTGTTGGCTTATTAATAGATTTAGCATCTGGCTCACCGCTAGGTGTGAATTCGCTTACATTTTCAATATGTATATTTGTAACTGCGAGTAATTTTCAAAAAATTCGTAACTTTTCGCTTTGGCAGCAAAGCTTATTAATTGGTTTGTTTTTAACGCTTTATCATTTAATGCAGTTTTGGCTAAATCACTTTTTGTTAGGTGTTTACTTTAATCCACAGTACTTATGGCCAGTAGCAACCGGAATGGTTAGCTGGTTTTGGGTCTTTTTATTACTTCGTAAATATCGCAGACATTTTAGGATCAGGTAATGACTACCGCAGTATATTTGGCATCAGCCTCTCCCCGTCGTAAAGAGTTATTAAGTCAATTAGGTGTCGAATTTACACAGTTTAGTGTTGATGCAGATGAAAGTGTACTTCCAAACGAACAACCTAGAGCACTTGTTGAGCGTTTAGCGCGCTTAAAAGCTCAAAGTGGTGTAGAGCTTGGATATACTGATCGCCCTGTACTTGGTAGTGATACCGTGGTTGTTATCGATAACGAATCACTGGGTAAACCACGCGATAAAAACGATTTTACAAATACATTAAAACGCCTGTCAGGTAACACACATCAAGTACTTACCGCTGTAGCATTTGCGACGCAAAATGATGTAATTAGCTGCGTTGTAAGTACTGACGTTACTTTTAAAACCTTAACAGATGAAGAAATTAATGCCTACTGGGAGACAGGTGAGCCACAAGATAAAGCCGGCGGATATGGTATCCAAGGTTTAGGTGGTCGCTTTGTAACTCATATTGCGGGTAGCTATTTCTCCGTTGTAGGCTTACCTTTATATGAAACCGAACAATTATTAAAAACATTCTTAAGAAGGTAACATGAGTACAGAATTACTGATCAATGTCACACCGAGCGAAAGCCGTGTTGCCCTAATAGAAAACGGTGTACTGCAAGAAATACAGCTAGAGCGAATTGGTAATCTAGGTATTGTAGGCAATATTTACTTAGGAAAAATAAGTCGTGTACTTCCGGGTATGCAGGCTGCTTTTGTTGATATCGGCCTTGAAAAAGCCGCATTTTTACATGCATCCGATATTGTAAATAGCGCCTCTATTGTTGAAGGCGTAGACGACGTACCAATAAAAAAAGTACAAGACATTAGAGAGTTAGTTCGTCAAGGCCAATACATTATGGTGCAAGTGGTAAAAGATCCGCTAGGCACTAAAGGCGCAAGACTCACCACTGATATAACGATACCTTCTCGCTATTTAGTATTTATGCCAGATGCGACCCATGTCGGGGTTAGTCAGCGCATTGAAACTGAAGAAGAGCGCTCACGCCTTAAAAAAATAGTCGCTGAATATGGCGACGAAAATGGCAGCTTTATTGTACGTACTGCTGCAGAAGGCGCTAGCGAAGCTGAATTACGACACGATGCCGGTTTTTTAAGAAAATTATGGGAAAAAATAACATCACGTCGTAGAAAAACGAGTAAAGCCAGTATCCTACACGAAGATTTAACGCTTGCCTTTAGAACCCTACGTGACTACGTAGGTGAAGACATGGAGCGCATTCGCGTTGACTCTAAACTTACTCATGAAGAACTAAAGTTATTTACAGAAGAGTTTGTCCCGCAGCTTTCCCAAGTACTTGAGTATTATCCTGGTGAGCGACCTATATTTGATTTGTTTGACGTTGAAAACGAAATTCAAAAAGCACTACATCGCAAAGTTACCTTAAAATCGGGCGGTTATATAATTATTGACCAAACTGAAGCAATGACGACTGTTGATGTTAATACCGGTGCATTTGTAGGACATCGTAACTTAGAAGAAACCATTTTTAATACCAACGTAGAGGCAACCTCTGCAATTGCTCGTCAGCTTAGGCTGCGCAACTTAGGCGGTATTATCATTATCGACTTTATCGATATGGTAAGTGAGGATCATAAGCGCCGCGTATTGCATTCTCTTGAGTCAGCACTTGCTAAAGATCGCACTAAAACGAATATTAACGGGCTTTCAGCACTTGGACTTGTTGAAATGACGCGTAAGCGTACCCGCGAAAGCTTAGAGCATATTTTATGTGATGTATGCCCGGCGTGTTCTGGTCGTGGATCGCAAAAAACAGTTGAAACAGTGTGCTACGAAATACTGCGTGAAATAGTACGTGTTAACCGAGCATACGCTGCCGATAAGTTTATGGTATATGCAGCGCCAGCTGTAAGTGAAGCCTTACTAAATGACGAGTATCATAACCTTGCAGAGCTTGAGCTATTTATTGGTAAGCAAGTCAATATTCAAACAGAGAGCTTATACAGCCAAGAACAGTTTGATGTGGTAATGATGTAATGAAAGCAAAAGCGGTCTGTTTTTTTTGTTTTAGAAAGTTATGGCAGACCTGCGCTATAATTTTGGTATTACTGGCCGTTATTGTTTCAATTTTAAAATATACCCTCCCGTATGCAAACGAATACAAAGGGGATATAGAAAGCTATTTACACGAAAAGTTTCAAATAAGCTTATCTATCGGTGAAATATCAGCAAGTTGGCAAGGAAGTGGCCCTGCATTAGTACTAGAGAATTTATCGTTTAAAGATAACGAAACTGCGCCAATATCACTCACCATTGCCAAAACTAGCTTAGAGCTAAACTTATGGGAAAGCTTAAAAGCACTGCAATTTAAATCCAATTATTTTGTTATTAATGGTTTTCATACCAGTGTAAATATTACCAACTTGTTTAAAACCGCTGATAACGACGAAGTCTCTTTTGAACAAAAAGAGTTAATAGAAGAATTGTTTTTAGGTGAAACAGGTCACTTTGCAATAGAAAACTCTAGTATTAACTTTATTTTAGAAGACGGTAAAGAACGTAAGTTACTCCTTAAAAATATTGTTTGGCAAAATGACGATGAGCAGCATCTTGGCAGTGGTAGCTTAGCATTGCCGGGTATTTCGGTCGGTGATTTTGACGCGCGCATAGCACTCACTGGCGATACCTTAGAGCAAGTTGCGGGCGACATTTATGTGCAAGCAAATAAGGTCGATGTATCTAACTGGTTTGCACAATATATTAATACCGAAAAACAACAACTGCATAGCGACATTAATTTACAAGCATGGTTAAAGCTAGATAAAGGCCTTGTAAGTGATATAAAAATGCAATGGTTGCCAAGCTTTGTGCGCTGGCAGCGAGAGAATCAAAGTCAGCAAGTTAGTTTGAGTGAAGGTGGCTTTCACCTATATCCAGATCAAAATAGCTGGCACTTAAAAAGTACCGGTTTAACATTTAATAGTAACGACAAAATATGGCCAAGTTTAGAGTTTGAAGCTCAGTTAGGACCGCAAAATAAAGTGTGGCTCCATCAAGTTGATTTTGAATTACTCAGTAATCTAACGGGACTCAGTAATTTTAATGCACTTGAACCCTTTTTAGAGCGTCACCCTAGTGGGCAAATAGATCACGCTTATTTAAATTTCTCTAATATAGATCAATGGCAATTATGGTTTGAGGCCGACAATATTGGCTGGCAAGAACTAAACTCGGTGCCTGCAGCACAAGGGCTTAGAGTAGATGGTTTACTTACTCAAAGTAATGGGCGAATAAATTTATTTGGTGAAAATGGTACATTGATCACAGGCGAAAGCTTTAGTACCGACATAAATTATAATCAATTAAATGTAGAGCTAGATTTAGCTAAGCGAGACGATGGCTGGCATATAAGTAGTGATAATATTTGGTTTGATAATAACGAAATTACTGTTGCTGCAGAATTACAAATTAGCCTCACTGACGATCCTCGATTAGATCTTTACGCTGAAGCATTCGCTGCAGATGCAAAAATAGCAGGCCATTACTTCCCATTAAAAGCGATGAGCCCAGCGCTCGTGAGTTATTTAAATGGCGCAATTAAAGGCGGAGAAATATCTAAAGCACAAGTCTTATTTGCAGGACCTTTATCTGGTTTTCCATTTACTGATGGTAGTGGCCAGTTTGATGTATTGGCGCAAATAGATAACGCAACGTATGAGTTTGATCCCGAGTGGCCTGTAGTAACTAATGCTAATGTGCAACTACATTTTGCTAATGAGCGTATGGATATTTATAGCCAGCAAGGTAAGTTGGTTAATTTAGATTTAGGTAACAGCGTACACGTAAGCATTGCAGATTTAATGCATGCTGATGAACTTATTGTGCAAATTGATAAAAAAGCACAAATGGAAAAGTTACATGACTTTTTTGCAGCCACCCCTATTGCCAAACCTCTAGCTGAAATTTTTAAAGTTGTGCAGGGCAAAGGGGAGGCGGACGCCAGTATTGAGCTTTTAGTAGGCTCAAAATTTAAAGGCGGAGCGAGTGTAAGCGGTAATGTTAAGTTAAATGATTTGCCATTATTTATTGCTACACCTGGCATTGAGCTTAAAAACTTAACTGGTGAGCTTAATTTTAAAAATGACAATATCACGCTTAAAAATGCGACTGCGAAGTGGTTGGGTATGCCGCTAAATATTAATTACAGCAGTAAAAGTGATGCAAAAAATTACCAAGCAAACATAGATATAAACGCCAAGATTGACGCCGATACATTAATTGAAAGCGGACAAGGTATATTAAAAAATTACTTGAGCGGCCAGAGTGATGTTGATATTGGTTTGGTACTTAATTTTGAAGAACAAGGCTTTAATTACCGCGCCCAAGTTACCTCTGAGTTACTTGGCTTAACGAGTAACTTACCCGCACCTTATAATAAAACAAGTGAGCAAGTGTGGGCGCTTGATGCAGTAGTACAAGGTGATGACATTTCTAACCTCATTACAGCAAACGCCAACCAGCAATTTTATTTTAATGCTATTTTAGAAAATGGAAAATCACAATTTAGTAATGTTCACTTTGTACTCGGAAAGCAAGATTTAGGATTGAATCAAAAAGACTTAAGCGTAAATATAAATCTTGAACAAAGTGAATTAGTGCCTTGGTTTGATCTGATTGATCAAATAATTAAAGCTGGTAAAGCAAATCCAGATCAAGAATCAAAAGGGATTATGCCACCGCTTAATGAGGTGGTAGCAAGTATAGGGATGCTTGATGCGAGTAACATCATTTTTAATGATTTTGAAATGCGTTTAGCGCCATCAAAAGACGATCTATATCTAAAGTTAAATGCTAAAGAACTTAGAGCTGGGGTTTTTATCCCTGCATCACAGCCGAGCCAGCCCATACGAATTAATGCCGATTACCTAAGGCTTAACTTTGCAAAAAAAGCCGAGCAAGCGCTTGAAATAACAGATGTACTTCCTGAGAAAGACTTGAGCTGGCTTACTAAAATACCTGCCATTGAGTTTGAATGCAGCGATTGCAAAATTGACCGCTACCAACTTGATAAAGTGAGTGCGTCGCTATTGGGTGATGGCGAGCGTTTATCAATATCACAACTTGTGGTCGATAAAGGTAATCATGTACTGCGTACTAAAGGGCAATGGCAAAGTGGCTTAACAACGTTAAGTGGCGAGCTTAAAAGTGATGATATAGGTGCACTGTTTGGTGAGTTTGATATAACCTCTGCGATTAAAGATTCAAAAGCCGATCTAAATTATGATCTTACTTGGCAAGCAGCCCCTTACAATTTTGATGTGAAAAGTTTAAGTGGCGAGATAGCTTGGGATTTAGGAGAAGGTCACTTAACTGAAGTTAGCGATGGCGGAGCACGCGTATTTTCGTTACTGAGCCTTGATTCATTAGTACGCAAGCTCAAACTTGATTTTAGAGACGTATTTTCAAAAGGCTTTTTTTATAACAGCATGCAAGGCTCTATGCAGTTAGAAAACGGTATCGCTTACACTAAAGATACCAAAATGGACGGCGTACCCGCCGATTTAACCATTAAAGGCTATGCAAATTTAAACACGCTAGATATAGATTATGATCTTGCTGTTGCACCGCAGGTAACCTCAAGCATCCCTGTTATAGTTGCATGGATGGTAAACCCAGTAACAGGGCTTGCTGCCTTAGCAATTGATAAAGTGATTCATTCTGCAAGAGTGATCTCAGAGATCAATTTTAAAGTGACGGGTAAAATGAACGATCCTATTGTTCAAGAACTCGATAGAAAAAGCCGTGAAGTTACGCTACCTCAAGCTGCGCAAAATCAGCCACAAGCATCAGCCGATTTAAAACTTAAAGATGCACAAGTAACAGTAACGCAATGAACAAAACTGAAATACTAAGCACACCCACAATAGTTGCCCTGCAAATGTGTTCAGGAGTAAACCCTGATGACAACATAGCAAGCTTAAAGCGCGCACTTAAAGCACTTCCAGCAACAAGGCCATTACTTGTTTGTTTGCCTGAGGCTTTTTTAGTGTTTAGTAAAAGTGGTAACGATACGCTAGGCATTGCTAAGCAGGTTGAGCGATACAAATTACAACTTAGTAAGTTGTGCCAACTTTATAATATTTGGTTAAATGCAGGCACAATGCCTGAACCATTTAACGAACATAAATATTACGCAGCATCGCACTTATATAATAATCAAGGCGAGCTGGTTGCAACGTATAACAAAATACATTTATTTGATGTAAACGTAGATGATAAAACAGGTAGCTACCGAGAGTCGGATTTTACCCAGGCAGGTAACGATGTGGTTGTTGTTGATTCTCCCTTTGGTAAAATAGGCTTAACAGTATGTTATGATCTGCGCTTTAGTGGCTTATTTAACGAACTAGTACGCCAAGGCGCGGAGATTATTTTAGTACCGAGTGCATTTACAGTCGTCACAGGGCAAGCGCATTGGCAGCCATTACTAGCAGCTCGGGCCATAGAAACTCAATGTTATGTAGTTGCAGCAGCTCAGTACGGTACACATGAAAATGGCCGACAAACATATGGTCACAGTATTATTATTTCACCTTGGGGAGATACCCTGAGTGAATTGCCAACAGGCACCGGTTTTATAAGCTGCAATGCAGATTTAGACCAGTTACAAAAAATTAGACGAGATATGCCCGTGCAGTCTCATCAACGATTTAGAGAGCATTTATTATGAATTCGGTTGAACAGCATTTACTACACGACAGCCAACTAAATAGAGAAGAGCTCGAAAAAACGCTCGCTTACATACATCAGCATAAAGTGGATTACGCCGATTTATATTTTCAATCAAGCCACCACGAATCGTGGGTGCTTGAAGACGGCTTAGTTAAAGAAGGCTCTTATAACGTTGAACGTGGCGTTGGTGTACGTGCTGTAAGCGGCGAAAAAACAGGTTTTTCTTACTCTGATGCAATAAACCTCGAAGCATTAAATAAAGCAGCAACAGCGGCTCGTAGTATTGCCGATGCTGGTGAAGATAGAGCGATTAAAGTATTTAGTGATGTTAAAGCTAAAGAGCAGTTTGCACCGCATCAGCCAATATCGAGTATGAGCGATACCGACAAGGTGAGCTTATTACGCGAACTCGAAAACTATATTCGTGAACTAGCACCCGATGCAGAGCAAGTAATTAGCTCAATGTCGGCGGTATACGAAGAAGTATTAATAGCGGCAAGTGATGGCACATTTGCCACCGATATTCGTCCGCTTATTCGTTTAAACTGCTCAGTACTGCTTGAAAAAAATGGTCGCCGTGAACGCGGTGGCGCAGGTGGTGGTGCACGTTTAGATTATGGTTACTTTAAAGAACTTGTTGACGGTAAACCACGTTGGATGGAATTTGCTGAAGAAGCGGTACGCCAAGCAAAAGTAAATCTTGAGGCTATTGATGCCCCAGCAGGTACTATGGAAGTTGTACTTGGCAATGGTTGGCCAGGCGTGCTTTTACACGAAGCCGTAGGGCACGGACTTGAAGGCGATTTTAACCGCAAAGGCGCATCTGCGTTTAGTGGTAAAGTGGGCCAAAAAGTAGCCTCTGAGCTATGTACTGTTGTTGATGATGGCACAATGGCCGATCGCCGTGGCTCACTAAATGTTGATGACGAAGGCACACCAGCCGCTTACAACGTACTTATCGAAAACGGTATTTTAAAAGGCTATATGCAAGATAAGCTAAATGCGCGTTTAATGGGGGTAAGTCCTACCGGTAACGCACGCCGTGAGTCTTACGCACATTTGCCTATGCCTCGCATGACTAACACCTACATGTTAGGTGGTGAGCACAGCCAAGCCGATATTATCAGCTCAGTTAAAAAAGGGGTATTCGCGCCTAACTTTGGCGGCGGACAAGTTGATATAACCTCAGGTAAGTTTGTATTTAGCGCATCAGAAGCGTACTTAATTGAAAATGGTAAAATTACTCAACCAATTAAAGGCGCAACGCTTATTGGTAACGGCCCAGAAGTAATGCAGCAAATATCTATGGTTGGAAACGACCTTGCCCTTGATAAAGGTGTGGGTGTTTGTGGTAAAGATGGTCAAAGCGTACCGGTAGGCGTAGGCCAACCAAGCCTTAAAATTGATAAATTAACTGTTGGCGGTACAGCTTAAATATTGCCAAGCGCGAAGTAAGTTCGCGCTTTTTGTTTTAATGAAGGTGGGGTTTATACCTCGCCTTCATCCACTTTATTTTTTTCAGCCTCTGCATACCATAACGCAAAAAAGCACTCTGTTAATTTATGCTCTATCTCAAGCGCCTTTTCTGTCGGGCAAAACAAGGTAAAGCTTGCTTTAAATTCACCTAAATCAGTTGTACCAAAATGAATTACCGGCTCTGGACCAGATATTTTTGCATCAAGTTTACGCTCAATCATCGAATTATAACGGCTTGCTACTTCTTGAAACTCTTCGCAGTACAGTTTAGCTTGTTCATTCAATGTGTCGTGAATAGGATACGGGTTAAAGCTCTCTCTGCGCACAATAATAAAATGATGTGTAACAAAGCGTTTTACAAAGTTTAAGTTTTTAATAGAGCTGGTAATTAGCTTATTATTAGGAATATATATGGTTTTTCTTGAAAATTGATAAGTATGTATATCAATTTCATGCATGGTTGTTTTTATCCAATCCGTTTCAGCTACTTCACCAAAGTAATCACCCACTTGTATCCAGTCACCTACTCTAAATGGGCGAGTTGTTACTAGGTAAAAAAAGCCTATAACACACTGAATAAACTCACGCGTTGCAAGTACAATCGCCACAGCAAAAGCAGCAATAGAAAGTGCAAAGTTTTGAATTTCGGTAGACCACACAAATAGCAGCGATATCATCATTACAAAATTAATAAAGTGCTTAATATTGTGTGCGATGTAACGAATATCTTTTTCTTTTTTTTCTGCGCGATTTTTAGCGAGCTTATCAACAAGTACTTTTAGTACAAATGCAATTGTGATCATTACAATTGAAAGAAGAAACGGATGCAGCAATATATCTTTAGTCATAATATCCAATTAAACGCGAGTTGATAAAAACAGGCTCAGTATATTGATTTATTAAACCAATTAGCAAATTTAGTGCAAAAAAAGTAACCAATAAAAATGGAGCTACGCTATTGAGTTACTTGAACAGTGCAATGCTTGTGATTTTTAGCCATTCTTTTTCGGCATATGAGTACAAGCTCAATGGCTGAAATAAAAATTAAAGTATAGCCAAGCGTTTCTATTCCTTCTTCAACAATGTTTTTCACTACGCGTACATAGTCATCGCCCATTACTGAATGCCAAAATGCACCTTTGCCCATCATTCGCGAAAATGCGAGTAAAGTAACCATGCCTGATAAACAAATCCCATAACTAGGAGTGAGGCTATAGGCTTTTAAAGCGTTAAAAATGCTCCCTCTGTTTGCTATTAAATAAACAAACACGCCAGCCAAAATAGAATAGACGATACTTTGCCAAGCACCATCAAATAGGTATAAGTCTAGAGAAGTATCAAACTCTCTCACAAACATCATGGCCGTTAATGCTGAAAGCAATACCGCCGGTATTTTGAGTTGAAAGTTAATTCGTGAAGCATAGAAAAACAAAATACAGCTTAAAAAAGTTAAAGCATCTTGCATATGTTCAGTGAGCGTTTCTTCACTGTAAAGTGCGTTTTGCTGCAACTCAAATCCTTCAAGTTGAATCAATGAGGCAACACCCGCTAGACACAGTAAGTAAATAAATGATCGTAGTAAAAACATAAATAACCAAGAGAAACTATAAATGCGCGAGATTCTAATTGTAAAAATACCTTAAAGCCAAAACAAAATTTAAACTTTTAATATTTTTATCGGTCTAATATTTTTGCTGCTAAAATAATGGCTTAGATATTTATTTAATGTTTAATAAAGGTTTTAAATGTAACGTTGGCTGTGAACAATATAATAAGCATTAAAAAGCCCTTACTATTTACTTAGCAAGGGCTTTTTATAATTGAGAACTTAGAGTTTAGCGCCTAGCGCATCGTTACAAATTCTTCCGAGCCTGTTGGGTGAATAGCAACAACGGCATCAAAATCAGCTTTAGTAGCGCCCATTTTCATGGCAACTGCAAAACCTTGAATCATTTCATCAACCGCAAAACCAATACCATGTAGGCCAACTACTTTTTCGTCTAGGCCGGCACATACAAGTTTCATTTTACAAGGCTGGCGATGTTTAGTTACCGCTGTGTACATAGCCGTAAAACCAGATTGGTAAATTTTAACGTTTTCTTCGCCATACTGAGAAATAGCTTCTTGCTCAGTTAAACCAATAGTACCAATCGGTGGATGACTAAATACAACGGTAGGAACTAAGCTGTAATCCATTTTTAAATCATCTGGTAGCTCTTTATTAAATAAACGCTCAGATAAAGTACGGCCTGCTTTTACTGCTACTGGTGTAAGTTCAATACCGTTTTCGATGATATCGCCAACCGCATAAACGTTTTTAGCTGTGGTATTTTGAAACTCATCAACTTTTACAAAACCACTGCTGTTTACTTCTACGCCTACTGCTGCAACGTTAATAGCATTAGTTGTTGGTTCGCGGCCAATGGCCCAAATTACTTGGTCAACGTTATGAGTTTTGCCGTTATCTAAATGCAGTGTTACAGAGCCGTCATCTTCTTTAACCAATTTATTTGGTACAGAGTGAGTATGTAAAGTAGGGCCTTCGGCAGCCATTACTTCAACAAGCGTATCTACTATATATGGGTCAAAACTACGAAGTGGGGCATGCTTACGTACAAATAAATGAGTCTCAGTACCTAAACCATGTAATACACCAGCAAGCTCAACGGCTATGTAGCCTGCGCCGATTACTGCAACGCGTTTAGGTTGCTCTTTTAATTCAAAAAAGCCATTTGAATCGATACCGTGTTCAGCACCTTCAATATGCGGAATGCTTGGGCGGCCGCCTACTGCAATTAATATATGATCGGCTGTGTAGTGCTCGCCGTTTACTTCAACTGTTTTATTATCTACAAATTTAGCAAAGCCTTTAATTACAGTAACGCCATTGCTAGCAAGGCCACTGTCATAACCTTTATGAATTCGGCCTATGTAGGCTTCACGGCTTTCTACTAATTTGCTCCAGTCAAAGCCTTTAACTTCAACATTAAAGCCGTAATCTGGGGCATATAAATTAATTGCTTCGGCAACCTGAGCACCGTGCCACATTACTTTTTTAGGTACGCAGCCTACGTTTACACATGTGCCACCCATGTGTTTTGCTTCTATAAGTGCTACTTTAGCGCCACGCATTGCCGCTCTATTTGCAGAGGCAATACCACCACTGCCACCACCGATTGCAATATAATCAAAGTGTTGTGTCATTTTATGTCCTTAGGCGTTGAGTTTTATGCGCATTAGCATAACATTAAGTTTTAAAAATAAAGAGTGTTTAGGTGACCTATGTTTAGTAAAAAAACATTCAAATTTCTTGCTCAGCTTGATCAAAACAATAATAGAGACTGGTTTAACGACCATAAATCACAGTATGAGGAATACGTAAGAGAGCCCGCTTTAGATTTCATTAGGCAAATGCAAGCACCACTTGCTGAGGTTTCTAGCCATTTTGTCGCATCAGATAAAAAAGTGGGCGGTAGCTTAATGAGAATCCATAAAGACGCGCGCTTTAGTAAAGATAAAACCCCATATAAAACTAATGTAGGGATTCAATTTCGCCACTTTATGGGAAAAGACGTACACGCCCCGGGGTTTTACTTTCACTTAGCAAATGACGAATGTTTTATAGGTGCGGGTATTTGGCGACCAGAATCAAAGGCGCTTAACGCAATTAGAACCTGCATAGATGAAAACCCAAATAGCTATAAAAAAGCAATTTATGATGAGCAATTTAAATCTATATTCGAAATGTCAGGAGAATCACTAAAGCGACCGCCAAGAGGGTTTGAAAAAGAGCACCCATTAATAAATGAGCTCAAGCGAAAAGACTTTATAGCCATGAGCCCACTTACTCAAAAACAAGTATGCAGTAATAACTTAGTTGATACGGTGTTAGAGCGTTATAAAGTAGCTGATTCATTAATGGGTTATTTGTGTTTTGCTCTGGAGCAACCCTATTAAAATTACACAACTTAAAAGCAGTTGAGTTGTTTTTTTACTTTTAGACCCAATTTAAAACGTAATGCATTAACGCAAAGAGAGTATTTATGAGCAACCCACTAATTGGCCTTGAAGGCTTACCACCATTTTCAAAAATAAAGCCTGAGTACGTAGTACCAGCACTAAAAGACGGTATTGAGCTTTGTCGTAAAGCTATTGATGACGTGCTAGCGAAAGGCTCGTACACGTGGGATGACTTAGTATTACCCCTTGAAGAAGCCGATGACAAATTATCGCGCATGTTCTCCCCTGTATCGCATTTAAACTCAGTAATGAATAGCGACGAGTTGCGCGAAGCTTACGAGCAGTGCTTACCGTTAATATCTGAATATTCGACATTTGTAGGCCAGCATCAAGGTTTATACACTGCGTACAATACGCTTTATAACAGCGACGAATTTAAAACGCTGACCACAGCACAACAAAAAACAATTACTAATGCGCTTCGTGATTTTAAATTATCGGGTATTGCATTAGCGCCGAAGCAGCAAAAACGCTACGGCGAAATTAGCGCGCGTTTATCAGAACTTGCCTCAAAATTTGGCAACAACGTAATGGATGCCACACTTGCTTGGCACAAACACATTACTGATGAGAGTGATTTAGCAGGCTTGCCAGAATCAGCTCTTGCACTTGCAGCCGACACAGCAAAAAGTAAAGAATTAGATGGCTGGTTATTTACACTCGATTTTCCATCATATTTACCAATAATGGCTTACGCAGATAACCGCGAACTACGCAAAGAAACCTACACTGCGTTTTCTACGCGCGCATCAGATCAAGGCCCTAACGCCAGTGAGTTTGATAACTCAGCAATTATGAGTGAGGAGCTTGCGCTTCGTCATGAACTTGCACAGTTACTAGGATTTAACAGCTACGCTGAGAAATCACTAGCGACTAAAATGGCTGAAACACCAGAACAAGTATTCTCATTTTTAGAAGACCTAGCAGCTAAATCAAAACCACAAGCAGAGCAAGAAGTCGCAGAGCTAAAAGCATATGCTGAGCAAAAACACGGTATTTCTGAATTAGAAGCCTGGGATTTTGGTTACTACAGCGAAAAGCTTAAGCAAGAAAAGTATGCAATTTCAGACGAAGTACTACGTCCTTACTTCCCAGCAAATAAAGTACTAAGCGGCTTATTCGAAACGGTTAATCGCTTATTTGGTATTAGCGTAAAAGAAGTGACCGATTTTGACACTTATCACAAAGATGTACGCTTTTTTGAAATTGTAGATAGCAGTGGCACGTTACGTGGTCGCTTTTATCTTGATTTATATGCACGCGACCACAAACGTGGTGGTGCGTGGATGGATGATTGTATGGGTCGTAAAGTACGTGCTAACGGCGAGCTACAAACTCCAGTTGCTTATTTAGTATGTAATTTTAATAAAGCCGTTGGAGATAAACCAGCGCTGTTTACTCATGATGAAGTAACTACTTTATTTCATGAGTTTGGTCATGGTATTCATCACATGCTTACACAAGTTGATGCGGCGCCAGTAGCAGGCATTAATGGTGTGGCGTGGGATGCGGTAGAGCTTCCTAGTCAGTTTTTAGAAAACTGGTGTTATGACGAAGAAGCCCTGAGCTTTATTTCGGGCCATTATGAAACGGGTGAGCCATTACCTAAAGAGCTACTTGATAAGTTACTAGCGGCTAAAAATTACAATTCAGGCGTACAAATGCTGCGTCAAATTGAGTTTTCGCTATTCGACTTTAAAATACATAATGACTATGTAGCAAATGAACCGTGTCAAATTCAAGCGATACTAAACGACGTACGTAGCCGTACATCAATTGTTAAACCGCCAGAGTTTAACCGTTTTCAAAATGGTTTTAGCCACATTTTTGCAGGCGGTTATAGCGCAGGTTACTACTCGTATAAATGGGCTGAAGTACTTTCGGCAGATGCATTTTCTAAATTTGAAGAAGAAGGTATTTTTAACGCCGAAACAGGGCAAGCCTTTATGCAAAATATTTTAGAAAAAGGCGGTAGCGAAGAGCCAATGGAGTTATTTAAAAAATTCCGTGGCCGTGAGCCTAATGTTGACGCGTTACTACGCCACAGTGGTATTGCTGTTTAAAAAAAATGTTCAGCACAAACCAAATTAAAGCGCCTTAATGGCGCTTTTTTATTATTCTAAAATTATTATCTAATAATTTTTAGTAATTTTATCCTGCCGTACTATGCTTTTAGCACATCTATTAAAATGGACTAAGGCATGGCAAAGTTGGTATTGGCAATTGATGACGACAAATATGTTCATCATATAATTGAAGAGTCTTTGGCAGGATTTTGTAAAATTATTCATGCAAAAGATGGCGATGAGGGATTAAGGCTAACCAATAAATACAACCCAGATATTATTTTACTCGATATTGAAATGCCAGGTATGTCAGGCTATGAGGTATGTAAAACAATAAAACAGAATGAAAACACCCAAGATATTCCCGTTATGTTTCTCTCATCTAAAATAGAGTTAAGCGATCGGGTAAAAGGTTATAGTGTTGGCGCATCTGATTACATCACTAAACCTTTTAACGCAGAAGAGTTAATAGCGCGAATAAAGGTACTTTACGAATATAGGCAAAAATGCGCAAAACTAAAACTAGATATAGTAAAAGCGAATAAAACAGCGGAAATAGCAATGACAGAGTCGGGCGATATGGGCCGAATAATGCGCTACGTTAGACAAAGTTATCACGCTAATAACTTCCCATCGTTGAGTGAACACTTTTTTACCTTTTTTGCTCCTTTAAATTTAGATGTTGTGGTGGTGTTTTGGTATCAAGGAAAAGGTGTTTTTTACAGCCTGCAAAGCGGCGTATGCCCGTTAGAGCAAGAGTTGCTTGAGCAACATAGACATGCCAAACGATTTGTTGATATTGGTAGTAGTACTATTATTAATTACCCCAAAGTATCCCTTTTGATAAAAAATATGCCAGTTGATAACGATGCTTTGTATGGGCGCTACAAAGATCTGTTCCCGCATATATTAGAAGCAACCAACGAGAAGGTTGTTACCATGGAAAGAAGCGAAAGCAGTTATGAGCAGGCAGCTCAAATAAGTACAGCCCTTCAAGATATTGTTAAGCAGTTAACTACTCAAAATGTAGAGCAAAACAAAAGTACTAAAGAGTTTATAGAGCAGCTACATGAACTTGACTGCGCTATTAAGCTACAACAAACACAAGCAAATCCTGCGGATCTCACTTTATATATATCTCAGTTAGATCAAACAATGCAGTTATTTGTATCGGCTAATAGTGATTTAGCCTTTATCAAATATCAGCTTAAACAAGTTGCCGAAAGCCGCAATGAACTTATATCCAATTTACGTACTAAAGCGGAAGCCGCAAAGGTTAATACTAATCATCATAGTGATATAGAGCTATTTTAGTGCTTTAAAGTAAAGCGGTTGATATACTACAGGCGTATTTTATCGTCGGAGTTTATTGTGGTTATTCAGTGTGCTTTTAAAGAGTGTCGCCCTTATTTAAATGAATTAGAAACACGCTTTGGTTTAGCCCAATGGGCACAAAATTGCAGTGGCTTTAGCTTACATTACGATGATAAAGGATTAAGCCTGTTTAAAACCGACGAGCCTAAACTAGGTGCTATTAACGTTGATTTTGTAACAGGTGCTGCAGCCCACAGGCGTAAATTTGGTGGTGGTAAAGGCCAAGCCATTGCTAAAGCAGTGGGCTTAAATAAAGGTGCAACGCCTGTTGTACTAGATGCAACCGCAGGTTTAGGGCGAGACGGCTTTGTACTTGCATCTCTTGGATGCAAAGTTATATTACATGAACGCCACCCCGTAGTTGCAGCCCTTTTATACGATGGTTTAAAGCGAGCTTATAGCGATATTGAAATAGGCTTGTGGATGAAAGAAAACATGAGCCTCATATTTGGCTCAAGCCATACCTTACTCGAGCAATGCGAAAGCATGCCTGATGTTGTGTATTTGGATCCCATGTTTCCGCACCGCGAAAAATCAGCATTGGTCAAAAAAGAAATGCGCGTGTTTCAAGAACTAGTTGGTGCAGACAACGACGCTGACGACTTACTTGATTTTGCCTATCCACTTGCCAGCAAACGTGTAGTAGTAAAGCGCCCCGATTACGCCCCATTCTTAAACGATAAAACCCCAAGTATGCAGATCAAAACTAAAAAGAACCGTTTTGATGTCTATGTAAAGGCGGCAATGGTTTAAAAAACGTTATTAGCGTTAGTAAAACCGCGCGAGGTAAACTCCCGCCTACGGATTATGTGATATTTGTGGGCGGGGCTTTATGCCGCGCTTTTTTATACGTGAGATAAACTCTTAAGAGCTGCGCGAGATAAACTCCGCCTACGGGTTATGTGGTATTTGTAGGCGGGGCTTTATGCCGCGCTTTTTTATCGAGGTAAACTCGTAAGATCTGCGCGAGATAAACTCTTAAGAGCTGCGCGAGGTAAACTTCTGCCTACGGGTTATGTGATATTTGTAGGCGGGGCTTTACGCCGCGCTTTTATTAGGATCTAGGATCTTATTACATTTTCATGTTAGAATTTGCGCAATTTTTTGGCATAGCAAAGTAGCACAGTAATGATCTTAGATGATATTCGCATTGTTTTAGTTAACACATCACATTCCGGCAATATTGGTTCGGCGGCTCGCGCCATGAAAACCATGGGTTTATCAAAACTTTATTTAGTTGATCCTGCCTGCGAAATCGATAGCCAAGCCAGTGCACTTGCTGCTGGCGCAACTGATGTTTTAGGCAATGCAGTTATTGTAGGTACTGTTGAAGAAGCTATTGCTGACTGTACATTAACGATTGGCACAAGCGCGCGCTCTCGCACACTTTCGTGGCCAATGGTTGAACCACGTGAATGTGGTGAAAAGCTCGTTGCTGAAGCCGTAAATGGTCCTGTAGCTTTAGTATTTGGTCGTGAAAACAGCGGTTTAACTAATGAAGAATTACAGCTTTGTAATTACCATGTATGTATTCCTGCAAATCCAGAGTATAGCTCGCTTAATTTAGCAATGGCCGTACAAACGCTTAGCTACGAAACGCGTATGGCATTTTTGAATCAACAACCTAAAAAGGTTGAAGAAGACGACGCAGTTTACCCAAGTTCAAAGCAAACAGAGCTGTTTTATGATCACCTTGAAGATACGCTTTTCAAAACTGGTTTTATCATCAAACAACACCCTGGTTTAGTTATGACTAAATTACGTCGTTTGTTTAACCGCGCCCACCCTGAAGATGCCGAAATGAATATTTTACGCGGTATTCTTACTTCAATTAATAAAGCTATCCCTAAGTAACTTAGGTATAGCTATTAGTTATAAAAACCAAAGGGTAAATAACTAGCTAATACTTGACTAAAATACTCAGGTAATTACAATGGCTGTAATACTTGACCAAAGAGGTCAAGTATTAAAAATTTGTTAACTCTACAATCTAAAAGTAAGAGTTTCTAAATCAAATTTTTATCAAGTGATAATACTTGACTAATTTACTCTGGTAATTAAAATTTGCACTGTTTTGTGCAGGGGGCGTTATGAAGTTAACATCAAAAGGCAGATATGCCGTTACAGCTATGCTGGATGTTGCACTACACACAGGTGTAGGTCCTGTAGCCCTTGCTGATATTTCACAAAGACAAGAAATTTCTTTGTCTTACCTTGAACAATTATTTGCTCGTTTACGTAAAAATGGCCTAGTAAGTTCTGTTCGTGGACCTGGTGGTGGTTATTTACTAGGACGTGAAGCGGGCGTTATCTCTGTTGGCGATATTATTAGCGCCGTAGACGAATCGGTCGATGCAACACGTTGCCAAGGTGCCGATACCGGCTGTCAGAGTGGTATGCGTTGTTTAACACATAATTTGTGGTCAGACTTAAGCGCACGCATAGAAGAATTTTTGAATAATATTACCCTTGCTGAATTGGTGGAAAAATCAGATGTGAAAGAAATAGCATCGCGCCAAGATAACAGTATTAATAATGCAATTAAGCAGTTGGAAAACATTCAAGTAAGCTGTCAACTTTAAGGTTGACCTGCAGCGGAGAGAGAAATGAAGTTACCGATTTATTTAGATTACGCAGCGACCACGCCTGTTGACGAACGTGTTGCTAAAGAAATGATGCAATGCCTAACAATGGACGGTAAGTTTGGTAATCCTGCGTCACGCTCACATCGTTTTGGTTGGCAAGCAGAAGAAGCTGTTGACCAAGCGCGTACAGATATTGCTGATTTAATTAATGCAGACCCACGTGAAATTGTTTTCACATCGGGTGCAACAGAATCAAATAACCTTGCTATTAAAGGTGCAGCACAGTTTTATAAGAAAAAAGGTAAGCACGTTATTACCGCTAAAACTGAGCATAAAGCTGTAATCGACACATGTCGTGAGCTTGAGCGCCAAGGTTTTGAAGTAACTTACATGGACGTTGAAGAAAACGGCCTACTTGATTTACAAAAACTTGCCGACACAATGCGTGACGACACAGTACTTGTAAGCATCATGCACGTTAATAACGAGCTAGGTGTAATTCAAGATATCGCGACTATTGGCGAAATGTGTCGCGAACGTAAAATTATGTTCCACGTAGATGCAGCGCAAAGCGCGGGTAAAGTATTAATCGACGTGCAACAGCTTAAAGTTGATTTTATGTCGTTCTCTGCACATAAAGTGTATGGTCCTAAAGGTGTTGGTGCACTTTACGTTCGTCGTAAACCACGTGCTCGCCTTGAAGCACAAATGCACGGTGGCGGACATGAACGCGGTATGCGTTCAGGTACTCTAGCTACTCACCAATTAGTGGGTATGGGTACTGCGTTTAAAATTGCTAAGCAAGATTTCGAAAAAGATCACGCACACATCAGCGCATTACGTAATCGTTTAATCGACGGTATTATGGCTGATATGGACGAAGTATACTTTAACGGCACACAAGACCAATCAGTACCTGGCATTGTAAACATCAGCTTTAACTTTGTTGAAGGTGAGTCGTTACTTATGGCAGTAAAAGACATTGCAGTATCGTCAGGTTCAGCCTGTACATCTGCAAGCTTAGAGCCTTCTTATGTATTACGTGCACTTGGCCGTAACGACGAATTAGCACACAGCTCAATTCGTTTTAGTATTGGTCGCTTTACTACCGAAGAAGAGATTGATTACACCGTCGAATTAATGAAAAACTCTATCGGTCGCCTACGTGAGATGTCTCCTTTATGGGAAATGCATCAAGAAGGTATTGATTTAGATTCAGTTGAATGGGCTCACCACTAATAGTGTGAGCACATACCCTAGCAGGTAATGAGGATAGAATAATGGCTTATAGTGATAAAGTAATCGACCACGTAGAAAACCCACGTAACGTAGGTACTCTAGATAAGAACGATCCGTCAGTGGCAACGGGTATGGTAGGCGCACCAGCATGTGGTGACGTAATGAAATTGCAAATTAAAGTATCTGCCGAAGGCGTTATTGAAGATGCAAAATTCAAAACCTACGGTTGTGGTAGCGCAATTGCTTCATCTTCACTTGTAACAGAGTGGGTTAAAGGCAAAACGCTAGACGAAGCAGCGACAATTAAAAACACTGATATCAGTGCAGAGCTAGAATTACCACCAGTGAAAATTCACTGTTCAATTTTAGCCGAAGATGCAATTCAAGCAGCAATTGCAGACTACAAAAGCAAACAAGCGAAGTAAGAAGAGAAACTCATGGCAGTGACATTGACAGATGCGGCAGCAAACCGCGTACAATCATTTTTAGCAAACCGCGGTAAAGGTTTAGGCCTGCGCGTTGGCATTAAAACGACGGGCTGTTCAGGTCTTGCTTATGTACTTGAGTTTGTTGACGATTTAAACGAAGACGATGAAACTTTTGCGGCTAAAGGTGTCACATTAATTGTTGACGCTAAAAGCTTAGTCTACATCGATGGCACAGAGCTCGACTACACTAAAGAAGGCTTAAATGAAGGGTTTAAATTTAGAAACCCTAATCAAGCAGATGAGTGTGGTTGTGGCGAAAGCTTTACCGTTTAAGCTTTAAAGATCTTTGTAGTATAAATAAGCCCTGCCAGTTAATGTAGGGCTTTGTTATTTTTGAAATTAATTTCTGAATTTTATTGGTTGAAGTTATGCGCTATTTTGAGTTATTTGCAATACCAGTTGACTACAATATTGATTTAGTAACAGTTAATAAGCACTACTTGGAATTACAACGTACTGTGCATCCCGATCGCCACGCCAATGCGAGCAGTCGCGATAAGTTAATGGCTGTGCAAAGCGCCGCCGAAATTAACGATGCGCTACAAATATTAAAGCACCCAGTAAAGCGTGCTGAATATATGTTGAGCGAGCTAGGCGTTGATATTCGTGCAGAGCAGCAAACCTTGCAAGATCCAATGTTTTTAATGCAGCAAATGGAACTTCGCGAAGAGCTTGAAGAGTTAGCATCGTCGAGCGATCCTGATACTGCGATTGCAAATTTTGAAAAACAAATTAAGCAACTAAACGCGCAGTACAGTGCACAACTTGCCGAGCAACTAGCAAGTAACGATGAGCAGCAATATCAACTTGCCGCAGACAATATTCGTAAACTGAAATTTGTTTATAAATTACGTGACGAACTAGAGCGCATTGAAGACAGTTTATTTGACGATTAATTACTTGCTGCAAAGCGAGCAACACGAGTTTAAAGAGCATTATGGCATTATTGCAAATTGCTGAGCCGGGGCAGAGCGCGGCACCACACGAACATAAACTAGCTATTGGTATTGACCTTGGTACAACTAATTCATTGGTTGCAACAGTACAAAGCGGCGAAGCTCGCACGTTAACGGATGATCTTGGCGCGGCTATGTTACCGTCGGTTGTTCGTTACCAAGCCGGTGGTATTACTGTTGGCGCAGAGGCTGCACAAGCAGCGACGCAAGACCCTGCTAATACACTTATTTCGGTTAAGCGTTTTTTAGGTAAAACTCAGGCTGAAATAGAGCAAAGTTATGGCCAGCTACCGTATGAATTTTGTGAGCACAATGGTGCACTAGCAATAGAAACTGCGGCAGGTAAAATCAGTCCAATTAAAGCATCAAGCCATATTTTAGCTGCATTAAAAGCACGAGCTGAGCAAAGTTTTGGTAATCAAGAGATTTTAGGTGCTGTAATCACAGTACCAGCGTACTTTGATGACGCACAGCGCCAAAGTACTAAAGATGCCGCAGAACTTGCTGGTATTAACGTACTACGTTTATTAAATGAGCCAACAGCAGCAGCCGTTGCTTATGGTTTAGATTCTGGCCAAGAAGGTATTATTGCTGTTTACGATTTAGGCGGTGGTACATTTGATATATCAGTACTTAGATTACACCAAGGTGTGTTTGAAGTAATGGCAACTGGCGGCGACTCAAGCCTCGGCGGCGATGACTTTGACTCACTACTTGTTGATTACTTTAAGCAGCAAACTGGTGTGTCAGCGTTGTCACCTTCGGTTTTACGTTTATTCATCAATAAAGCAAAAGCGTGTAAAGAAGCATTAAGCCAATACGCTAAAGTAAACGTGGGTCTTGAGTTTGACGATCAAAAATACACAGTAGAAGTAACACGCGAAACGTTTGACGAAATGGCTATGCCTCTCGTTAAAAAAACACTGCGCTCGTGTCGTCGTGCTGTAAAAGACGCTGGCATAGAAAACGACGAAGTACTGCAAGTTATTATGGTAGGTGGTTCAACCCGTATGCCATTGGTACGTAGCCAAGTACAAAGCTTTTTTGATAAAGAACCGCTAACTTCAATCGATCCCGATCGTGTTGTTGCTTTAGGTGCCGCGCTTCAAGCCGACGTGTTAATTGGCAATAAGCCAGATTCTGACATGTTATTACTTGATGTATTACCGTTATCGTTAGGTCTTGAAACGATGGGTGGTTTGGTTGAAAAAATCATTCCGCGTAATACTACAATTCCGGTAGCACGCGCGCAAGAATTTACGACGTTTAAAGACGGCCAAACAGCTATGTCATTACATGTGCTGCAAGGTGAACGTGAGCTTGTTGATGATTGTCGATCGCTTGCTAAGTTTAGCTTAAAAGGTATTCCACCAATGGCGGCAGGCGCTGCGCATATTCGTGTAACCTTTAAAGTTGATGCTGATGGCCTATTAAGTGTTTCAGCCATGGAAAAATCTACAGGTGTACAAGCTGAGATTCAAGTGAAGCCTTCGTTTGGTTTATCTGATGACCAAGTAGCTAATATGCTAAAAGAGTCAATGAGCAACGCGAAAGGCGACATGCAAGCACGTATGCTTAAAGAGCAACAAGTAGAAGCACTGCGTGTAATAGAAGCGCTTAATGCATCACTTGCAGCCGATGCTGCATTGCTTGACGATATGCAACTAGCTAACTTACGCACTGAAATTGCAGAACTGGTAAAAGTGCGCGAAAATGCACAAGAGCCTGGCGAAATTAAAGCAGCTATCGAAAAAGTCGATAATGCGAGTAGCGACTTTGCATCGCGTAGAATGGATGCATCAATTAAAAAGGCCCTTACAGGGCAGTCAGTAGACAACATTTAAGAGAGATTAGAATGCCACAAATTGTTTTTCTTCCACATCCTGAATTATGTCCTGACGGCGCTGCAATTGAAGCTCCTACAGGCCAAACGGTACTCGACGCTGCGCTTAAAAATGGTATTAGCATTGCGCATGCCTGTGAAAAGTCGTGTGCATGTACTACGTGTCACTTGGTGATTCGTGAAGGATTTGATTCACTTGAAGAGAGTGATGAGCTAGAAGATGACATGCTAGATAAAGCATGGGGCTTAGAGCCTGAGTCACGCCTTGGTTGCCAAGCAATTATAAGAGATGAAGACCTAGTGGTTGAAATACCTAAGTACAATCTCAATATCGTTAATGAAGAGCACTAGTTTTTAACGACGTATATATTAAAAGCCGCTGTTTGATACAGCGGTTTTTTTGTTTCAAAAAACCATTCATAAACATGTAGCAGCGACTTTATGTCGCGTTTTTTAAATCTCAAACGTTTTAAGTTAAATCTTACTAATTTTAGGTTTGATCTCAAAATGATTACGTATTTTTCAGATTATATAAACGCGGGATAAACCCGCTGCTACGGGTTGAACCTAACCCCTAAAATTTATTTCGGAGGTGTATTTTGAGTAATCTTATTTTTTCTGACTCATTTATTAACGGCGAATTTTATAAAACTGATACGCGCTTTAGCGTTAACGATCCCGCGACCGAAAAAAGTATCGTAGATGTAAGTGACATAGACGAGCAAGGCGTAAATAATGCAATAACCGCCGCACAAGGTGCCTTTGTAAAACTAAAAACGGCGAATGCAACGCAGCGAAGCGAAACGCTAATGCGCTGGTATGAGCTAGTTATAAAGCACAAGCAAACACTTGCAGAGCTAATGACTAAAGAGCAAGGTAAGCCACTTAAAGAATCCCTTGGTGAAATTGATTACGGTGCAGGTTTTATCAAATGGTTTGCTGAGGAAGCCAAGCGTAGTTACGGTGACGTGATTCCGCCAACTGATGACTCACATCGTTTAACTAGCTTTAAGCAGCCTATCGGTGTTGTAGCTGGTATAACGCCTTGGAACTTCCCTGTTGCTATGGTTACTCGCAAAGTAGCTCCAGCTTACGCAGCGGGCTGTAGCTTTATACTAAAACCTTCTGAGCACACACCACTTTGTGCTATCGCACTTGCTTATCTGGCCGATCAAGCTGGTTTTGTTAAAGGTGCATTTAATGTACTGGTTTCTCAAGATGCCAAAACAGTAGGTAAAATGCTGACTGAATCAGAAGTCGTTCGTAAGTTTACATTTACAGGCTCTACCGGTGTGGGTAAGCAGTTACTTTCGCAATGTGCAGACACAATTAAACGCACCTCAATGGAACTTGGTGGTAATGCGCCTTTTATCATTTTTGATAATGCAGATTTAGATGAAGCTGTTGAAGGGTTAATGGCGGCTAAATTTAGAAACAGCGGGCAGGCATGTGTAGCGGCAAACCGTATTTTTATTCAGCGTAATGTTCTCGATAAAGTGCTTTCAAAAATAACACCCAAAGTTACAGCATTAAAAGTGGCGAATGGCTTTGAGGACGATGTTGATATTGGCCCGCTTATTTATCCTAAAGCGAAAGATAAAGTACAGCAGTTAGTACAAGACGCACTCGATAAAGGCGCTACGCTGATTGGCGATAATAGTGACCTAGGTGGCAGCTTTCAAAATCCATTAATAGTAAACAACGTAACCACTGAAATGGATATTTACCACGAAGAGGTATTTGGTCCCGTATTAACGGTTATTCCTTTTGATGAAGAAAGCGAAGTACTTGCACTTGCTAACGATGTACCTTTTGGTTTGGCAGCTTATTTTTACAGCCAAAATATTAAGCAAATTTACCGAATTAGTGAAGGGCTTGAATTTGGTATGGTCGGTGTAAATGAAGGTGTTATATCGAACCCAGTTGCGCCATTTGGTGGTGTTAAGCAGTCAGGCTTAGGGCGCGAAGGCGGGCACCAAGGACTAGATGAGTATCTAGAAGAAAAATACGTATGTATTAAAGTATAATTAAAGTGACTAAAGCACGGGGCTACTTTGTGCTTTAGTTTTGCTTACAGTATTCATTTATTGACACTTTGTTATTACATTAATATGGCAGATATATGAACTTTACCTTTTACTGTTGCTACGCATAGCGCTAAATGCTACCTTTGGACGCATATTTTTTGTTAATAAAACAACATTAAAAAACTAATAAAAAGTAAAAGGATTTCTATAAGTAGAAATAACCCCGTGTGTAAATGCCACCGTAAGGTGGCATTTTTTTGTTTGGATAGGCATTACTTTATAGGTGCTAACTTATAGGTGTGTAACCGGGTAAGTTATCAAAATCCACCTCATCTAGCTGCTCTGGGTTAGCATATTCGTTGATATAATTTTTATAGACTTCTGACTCAATAAAAATAGCAAAAATGTCAGGATCAAGATGATTATTACTGACCATGTTTCCTAAAATATTCAAGCATTCACTTACTGGTTTTGCTTTTTTGTAAGGTCTATCTACAGCTGAAAGGGCCTCAAAAATATCAGTGATCGCCATTAACCTCGCAGGTACAGACATTTGGTCTTTAGTTAATCCGCGTGGGTAGCCAGTGCCATCTAGTTTTTCATGATGGCCCAATGCATATTCAGCCACATTACTAAGATGTTTAGGGAACGGCAATATATCTAATATATTTTTAGTTATATCCATATGACGCTTCATTATCTCACGCTCATCTTGTGTAAGTGTGCCGCGTCGTATCATTAGGTTTTCAACTTCATTATCAGTAAGTAACGGTGTTTTTTCACCCTTTATTTTCAGTGAATACTGCTTTGATATTCTGATTATATGAGCTTGTTCCTCTTCGCCTAAAAACTCTCCACCAACATTCACTCGTTGTAATAAAGCTCGGTCGAGCGCTAATTGTTTGAGATCTGTATCAAGTAGTCGTTCAAGTTGTAAAACTTCAATCGGCTTATTTTGTTTCATTGCAAAAATTATTTGCTGTTGATAAGAGATCTCTAAATCTCGGCTAATTATTTCAAATTTGGCATCAATAAACTCTATACGATCAAAAATGGTTTCTAACTTTGTCGATTTTTCCATGATGTGATCTGGAGTAGCAATTTTTCCACAATCATGTAGCCATCCCGCAACATTTAGCTCATGGCGATCAGCTGCACTCATTGTAAACTCTGCAAGCGGACCTTTATCTATTTTATGCACTGCATCAGCAAGCATTAACGTTAGTGCAGGCACTCGTTTACAGTGGCCACCTGTATGAGGTGATTTTTCATCGATTGCCATAGCGATCGCTTCGGCAAAAGTTGAAAAAAGCACTTCCATATCTTTAATTAAAGTAGAGTTCGTTAATGAAATGGCGCCTAAAGAAGCGAACGAGCGGATTAAAGTAACGAGCTCTTCACTAAAAGGGATATTTTTATTATGTACATCTTTTACGTTTATAAGCTGGATTACACCAATAATGTCATCTTCGTGATCTTTTAAAGGTATAGTTAGCATAGACTCAGAGCGATAACCGATGCGTTCATCCATTTTGCGTGCAGCGCTCATATCAAAAGGCAGAGCATCATACACGTCAGGAATGTTAATCACTTCGCCAGAATTTGCAGAATGCGCAACAATAGCGGTTTCGTTTGGTTTGCCATCAATAAAAAGATCGATATTAGGAAAATCAACAGGACTCCCTAAAGTGCCACCTAAATAAAGATTTAATGACTTATTTATTACCGTTTCAAACTTGAGTTGTTTGTTTGGAGTAATAGAGTAAATACTGCCAGCATCAGAGTTTGCTATCGACATCACAACTTGCAGTATTTCATCAAGTAACTTAGACGAGTTTTTTTCTGTTGTTAGCCTAATACTAATATCGATAAAATGTTGAAGATTTGTTTTGTCATTAATGTGCTGTCGCATATGTTTACTACTTTTTAGTATGTTTGAAGGCACCATTCCAATCCTTAGCAAGTGTTTTTAAATCAGTGCCCTTAATACGTTCGATAAAAATGGTATAAACGTCAGAGCTAAATACGGTAGTGATTTGTAGTTCTTTAAATAAGCTAAGCGCTTGTGGCCAGTTTTTATTATAAAAAAGCATCATGGCCTGCTGTGATTTTTTAACTTCATTTAACTGCTCTTCATCGAGCTTATCTGTAAAGTCTATAGGTTCAAATAACTGTACAGTCGTTGTTTTTCCAACAACTTGCACTTTATCTATTAAACGAAATGAAATATGAGGGCATTCCTTCATCGTTTCTTCTGTAACAAGAATAACTACGCCGTAAAATTTGGTCAAGTTTTCTACTCTCGATCCTAAATTAACAGTATCACCAAGAACTGTATAGGCTTTACGATAAATCGACCCCATATCACCTACATTCATTTCACCAGTACTTATGCCTATACCAATTTTTATTGCAGGCTGACTGCTCTCTGCAAATAACTTATTTATTTGCGTTAACCCGTTGATCATACCCATTGCGGCTTCAACACCATGGCGGGCATGGTTTTCATCTTTTAGCGGAGCATTCCAAAACGCCATCACCATGTCGCCTACGTACTTATCAATAGTTCCGTTATTATCAAATATGATTTTAGTAATAGCCGTAAGATATTCGTTTAAATATTCACTTAGCTGGTGAGGCGACATACTTTCTGATAGTGAAGTGAAGCTACGAATGTCGGCAAACAGCACTGTCATATTTTTTCGCTCACTTTTTTGAGATAAACTTTTACCTTGTAATATCATCTGATTTATACGTTCAGGGGGCACATATTGGTCAAACATAGATTTTATTTTTCGGCTATGTTTCATCTCAGCAATAGAGCCAATAATAATGTAATAACCCGCTAATATTATGATGATTAAAAGAGGCATTAATAAAGGTAAACTAATTTTTTGTACTGACCATAAATAAACGTTTGAAAATATAACCACACTTGTAATTGTAAGAGACAAAACAATAATAAAACGTGCACTTTTACCATGGCTAAAAAACGACAATACGCTACCAGTTAATACAATAATGAATAGGCTTGCTCCTAACGACCAGTTAGGTTTAGATGGAAGTAGTTCTGGGTGCATTAATCCTTCAAATATATTGGCATGTACTTCTACACCGGGGTACTGCAAACCAACAGGTGTTGATCTTAAATCAGCGAGTCCAATTGCAGATGTACCAATAAAAGCTACAGTGCCTTCTAACTCATCTGAGCCAATTCGTTGGGTCAAAATATCGGTAGCAGAATAATAAGGGAAGCTATGCGCACGCCCTTTGTAAGGAATTAATACTTGCCCATATTCATCCGTTTGAATCCACTTATCTTGAAACTTTATACCTTCGAATAAGGTTATATCATTTAATATATTGGAACGAGTTTCTATGTTTTCAGCAAGGGTATAAAGTCGAGCAACTTCCAGAGCTAAAGAAGGATAGAGCTTATCGCCAACTCGGCTTACAATAGCTGCTTTACGAATAAAGCCATCTTCATCACTATGAGCATTGATAAAACCGATACCCGTTGTAGCATTTTGTAACTGAGAAATATTTACAATAGCGCCAGAAAACTGGTTAAGTTGTGAATTAGTATGCTCCTCGCTTGCCCATACAACACTGCTTTTGGGTAGCGGTTTTTGGCTGGTGAGCTGTTTATTCAGTAATAAAAACCCTAAAGCAGTATCATTTTTAGATAGTGCACTTGCTAGCTTTGCATCAGCATCGACTTGTTTTGTTATTTCAGCAAAGGGAATAGCGTACTTTTTTGATAAATCGGGTATTTCAGACATAATTTTTGTAACAGGGTTTTCTTCCGACTCAGAAAAAAATATATCGAACGCAATCACAATAACACCTGCATCGGTAAGCTTTGTAACAAGGTCGGCTATTTTTGAGCGACTCCAAGGAAAGCGACCTTGTTCTTGCATGCTTTTTTCATCTATATCAATTATTACTACTGATTCATCAATGCGCCTAGGCGTCTCTGAAAGCGTTAGTAGCAACCGAGAGTCGTATATTATACCTTGTACGCGGTTAACTAACTTTGCAAGCGACCCAGTTGAAAATAGCTCTATTGATGCAATTAATAATGTAATAACAGCGCCAATAAAAAAGTGCTTTGAAGTAATTGGTTTTAAGGAGCTAATGAGTAACGCTCCTAGATAGACTAAAAGTCAAAAACTCGTCCTTCTCGGCCGCATTCTATTTTTACCTGTTGAGCGTACTGCGTGTGTAAATATTTTTCTATAGCTAATAACTGCTTATCGGTTCTTGATGGATCGTGGCTAATAATAACCACATTTTTAATACTCGCTTTTATAGCAAGCTCAGCAACCTGATCTATAGTGCTATGCCCCCAACCATGTTTAAGAGGCAAGTCTGCATCTATAAATTGAGCATCATGAATTAGTAAATCAGCGCCTTCAATAAAATTGACCCATTCACTAATACTTGTGTTTGCTTTTTCTGGCGGGTTTAGCTCATTGTCAGTAACGTAAGCTATCTTTTTTTTGTCTGCTTTAATGCAATAAGCAGTTCCGCCACCTGGATGATTTAGTGGCGCAGTCGAAATTGAAAAGTCATTTATAGTGAACTGCTTTTGAGAAGATAAATCAGTATTAAGCGTAATGTTGGCAGGTAAATCTTGATAACACACCGGAAAGTACGAACCACTCATTTGCTTTAATATAGCATCTTTACTTTTTTTATCATCAACGTTACCCACAGCAATAGTTATGTCGCGGTTGGGTTGGTAAATAGGTTTAAAAAAAGGAAACCCTTGAATATGATCCCAATGGTTATGAGTTAGCAAAATATTGATAGGACTTTGTGTTTTTAGTAAACGAGTGCCGAGTTCTACAATACCGGTACCAGAATCTAAAATGAGATCTTTGCCATTATTTTGTTCAATATACACACATGAGGTGTTCCCCCCAAAAATGTGCGTATTACTTCCAGCTGAAGCCATTGAGCCTCGGACGCCAAAAAATTCAACTTTCATAATTTAGGGTTTAGCTCCATCGGTATAAAAATTAAATTTAGACAGACTTATATTATTAGAACTGCCATCAAAGCATGTACTACTAACCACTACTTCTGTATCTGTTTGTAAAAGCATAGATGAAAACTGATGAGTATTGTCGCATTGCTCTGCCTGGTAATAGCCAAGTGCGTTTGAGCCAAACAAAGTATCTATTGTTCCATCAGCTAAAATACGCGCAAGCATGCCTTTAGAGTCACTCATTCCTGTGAGAATAATATTACCAGCACTATCTAACGCTGCATCGGTTACTTTAATATTACCGCTTGATGCTAATTGATATTGGCCCACACCATTAATTGCAAAGCTTGAGTCTTCGCTACCATCAGTTAATAACTTTATAATAGTTGCTTGATCAGGCGTAGTTCCATTATTTGCAATCAAATATAGGTTTGCTGAGCTATCGACTAAAATCTTAGCGGCTCTATTGGTAACATCTACAGCTGAGCGGGTATCAAGGTAGCTAAAGATTTCATTGGCATCATCATCTATTTTAAGCATCAGTAACTGTGAATCGCTACCAGAGGCAAATTTACCACCGATAAATATATCTTTGTTTGCATCTATGTATAAAGCTTCAAAGTTTTCATTTTCGTTGCCCAAATAAGTCCCACTAGTGGCAAAACTATTTTCTGGCTTGCCATCGCTTTTTAGCATAGCTGCAAATGAATTTGTAACACCCAAATATATAGCTGAGCCGACGGCAACAATATGATCGCTGCTATCAATTGCTACATCAGCAAAGTTAACTTTAGTATCTATAAGGTCCGTTGTTGTATAAATGCCATTAGTTGCAAAGCTATCATCCAGGTAACCATTTTGGTCTACTTTTGCTATGAAGCCTGATTCACTTGCACCATTAATTAGTGTACCTGCAATAATAATATTGCCATCACCGAGCTCAGCTAAAGTAACCTTTTTATCGGCTACATTTATACTTATTACTTTACTACCATCAACACTAAAGCTGGTATCAACGAGCCCCGCACTGGTAAAACGGGTTAAAATGAGTTTATTATTTGAGTTATATTGTGTAACAGAAGCACTTATATATTTATTGGTATGGGTACCGCTTTTAAGTTTTAACACCTTCATTGATTGATCATCAGAGCTAATATTTACATTATTTAAGCTTGTATAACCATCAGTTGAAAAATCAGTAAATAAATTTGCTTCATTAGTAATTGAAGCTATAAAAGGCTCATTTGTTGAGTCATTAAATTTACCAGCGAGCCATAAGGTATCATTTTCATCAATAGTTAATGATTTTGCTGATTGGTTACTGTTTACAGTTGAGATTATATTAATGCCTGAATCACCATAACTTGAAACTAGATCTCCATCACCTAGATCTATGCGTGCTGTAAATAATTGCTCAATTTGATTTTCATCACTCGCATCTAGCCCTGTAGTACCTGAGAGTATGATTTTGTTACTCATAGGTTCATATTCTAATCCAGTAATGATAGCGCCTCCGTTACCCTTCCCTGAATTCCCGTCTATGTTGTATAGTGCGATACCGTCATCATCACCAAAGTCATCATCAATATCACCTGAATTATCAATTGCAATTACAGCCGCTTCTTTTTCACCTGAAGAACGTGTGATATAACCCCCTAAAAAGGCGGTAAAATTAATGGCATCTATGCCGGCAATAGCAAATAACTCATCGTCACCTTCTTCATCTGATAAATCTACTATAAGTGTGTTTCCAGAGTTAAAATTACTGTTGTTCCTACCATCAGGCAGAATATACCTAATTGTCGCATCTAAATCGTTTTCTTCACCAATAGCACTACCTACAATGAGCAAATCTGAATTACCAAAGTTTTTTATTGCATGCGATTCGTCATCACGATTTCTACCACTTACATCGACGGTGCTTGGCGTGCCAGCTTCAAAGGTTAAAGAAGAAATATCGTATTTAAGCCACAAGCTATCTTTTTCTGAGCCATTGTACGAGTAACCCACGCCTTGTACTTTATTATCGGTGAATTCAAGATCGTTTATTACAGAGTTACTAGCAAGTGTTGTACATTTAGTGCCTGTATTACCGTCGCCAGAGTTAGTACTTATAGTGCCAACAGCGCTCATTTTTAATAAACAGGCTTCGGTATTTGTACCATCAAAGCTTGAGTAGCCAATAAATAACTCCCCATTGCCAGAGATAATAGCGGTGCCTTCTTCGTCTTTGCCTAGGTCTATTATTTTAAAGCCATTACCGTTAAATGCTGTGTTTACAGCCCCTGTATTTGTATAGGACGCAATAACAATATCTTTATCTAAATTATTGTTATAGCCAACAAAGTAAAGGTTAGTATTAAGCAATATACTATCTTTGAATTCACCATCAGAAAAAGCACCTGAAAGCTCAATTTCACCGCTGAGAGGGCGACCAAATGTTGTATCTTCAACAGGGATGAGTGAGTCAGTATCATCGTTTATATTAATGGTTACGCTGATTGTTGTCGCTTCACTTGGTGTGCCATCGTCGGCTACATCTATACTTAATGTATATTGTGGCGTGGTATCAAAATCAAATGGACTAACACCTTTTATGGTTAATAAACCAGAGCTCTTATTTATTTCAAATAAGCCAGTGCTGTCGTTGATCAGGGTGTAGCTTAAGTTTTGGTTTTCGATATCTGAAGCGTTAATTGTACCAATGGTGTCACCCCCAGTTGCATTTTCACTAACATTAAAGCTTTGGTTAGACACAACAGGCGCATCATTTATAGGGGTAACAGTAATCAACAAATTGCCATTACTAGTGCCGCCATTACCATCGTCTACGGTGTAGCTTATTTTTGCTAAACCGTTAGCATTTACTGATGGGGTATATTGTATTTTGTTATTGACTACTAATACTGAGCCACTATCTGCTGTAGTTGCAGTAATAGTTAGAGCATCACCATCAGGATCTGAGTCATTAGCGAGTACATCGATTAGTAAAGGTGGTGCATCTTCATCCATTGTGGCTGAATCTGCGTTGGTTATAGGGCTATTGTTTACCGGTGTTATTGTAATAGATAAGGCTGTAGAGCTTGTACCACCATTACCATCACTTGCAGTATAGGTAACTGTCGCCACGCCATTAAAATTGGCATTGGTTGTATACTGAATTTTATTACTAACTATCGATACAGATCCTATATCAACTGATGCAGCACTTATGGTGAGGTTATCACCATCAGGGTCAGAGTCATTGGCGAGTACGTCGATTAGTAAAGGGGTTGCATCTTCATCCATTGTAACTGAGTCTGTATTAGCTATAGGACTGTCGTTTACCGGTGTTATTGTAATAGACAATATTGCAGAGTTTGCACCACCGTTACCATCACTCGCAGTGTAAGTTACCGTAGCTAAGCCATTGAAATTAGCATTGGCTGTATACTGAATTTTATTATTAACTATCGATACTAAGCCTTTATCAACAGACGCTGCACTTATAACAAGGGGGTCGCCATTAGGATCGGTATCGTTGGCTAATACATCAATTAGGAATGGAATTGCATCTTCGTTTATTGTGACTGAATCGCTATTTACCACAGGCGGATTATTGCTTGATGTTGCAATAATAGTAACAGATACAGTACTTGACGCATTACTCACGCCATCAGTAATTGTATAGCCGATTACTTCGACTCCTGAAGAGTTTAAAGCGGGTGTGTAAGTGAGCTTATTATTAGTAACAACTACACTGCCTCTAGCAACCGTAGCAGAGACAATTGTTAAGTTGTTCTCTTCAATATCACTATCATTGGCAAGTACATCAATTTCAACAGGTGTATCTGCACTCGTAGTTACTGAATCAGTATTGGCAATAGGGGCATCGTTAACGGGTGTAACAGTAATGGTTACTGTGGCTGTTGTATCACTTGCGCCAGCAGTACCAACTGCAAACCCGTCAGTAATTGTGTAAGTTAGTACTATTTCACCTGAAAAGTTAGCGGGTGGTGTAAATTCAATTTGTTTATTAACAATAGCCACTTCACCAATGGTATTTTCTATAGTAGAAATAGTAATTGCATCGCCATCCGCATCAGTATCATTATCTAATACATTAAGTAATGTAGCAGAGCTGTCTTCTTCTAAAGTAAATTGATCGTCATTTGCTTCAGGGAAGGTGTTTTCTCCGCTTTCACTTAATATTACTTGAGCGCTAGCAGATAAGCCTTGCTCGTTCGAAATTGAATAAGTAAAGCTATCTACACCTATAAAACCTTGATTTGGTTGATAGGTAAAAGAGCCATCAATATTTAATGTTAATTCACCGTTTTGTGTTGTTGTTATTGCGGTGGTATTAACAAAAATATCGCCAGGTTCAATGTTAAAGTCATTAATTAATAGACCATTTTGAGTCGTAGCCTCAAATAATTCATTTTTACTAAATTGATACGCATCATCCTGTGCAACAGGATTATCAGGTTCGCTGTTTACTGTTAAAGTAACGGTTGCTGTAGCTGTTGCACCCAACGAATCAATTACTCTATATTGAAATTGATCAACACCATTAAAGTTCGCATCTGGTATATAACTAAAGCCGCCATCGGTGGCTAGTAATAACTGACCATGAAGTGGTGCAACAATAAAGCTTTCATCAACAAAAAAAGTATCCCCGTTAGGGTCTGTATCATTACTTAATACACCATTAGTGGCTGTAACTGCTAATGTATTATCTTCACTTAAACTGTAGCTATCGTTTGTGGCAATAGGCGCAATGTTTGTATTTGAACTTACAATAGTTACTTGTGCAATTGCTTGTGCACCTTGAGAATCAATAACTCGATATTGAAAGCTATCTTCCCCTTGCATGTTCTGCTCGCCTTGATATTCAAAGCTACCGTCGGCAAAAAGAGTTAATTCTCCTCGCTCAGGCTTGCTAACAGGGGTTGTGTCTACCGTTAAGATATCTAAGTCAATATCGCTATCGTTGTTCAATAAACCAGGCGATAAAACAACTAAGCTTCCATCAATTGCAATACTATAAATATTATCAAGTGCTACAGGGGCATCATTTACTGCTTTTATCTTTATTTCTACGATTGCGGTATCTACTAAACCAAGTTCGTTAATAACTTGGTAGCTAAAAGCATCCTCACCATTAAAGTTAGCTGTAGGGGTGTAAGTAAAGTCACCTTCCTCATTTATATTGAGGATGCCATGTTGTGGAAGGATTAACGTATCGGTATTTACACGTAACTCATCGGTGTATTGATTTATGTCATTAATTAATACGTTACCCTGTAAGGCTTGGTCTTCATCTGTCTGAAATTTATCTTCTGTAGCTTCTGGTGAAAAAGCAAGTTCTCCACCAACTGGCGCTAAATTAATAGTATTGGCAAAACCGCTTTCGCCACTGCCATCAATACCCGTAATAAGTATTTGGTAACTTTTATCTATTAGTGACTGCGTAACGTTAAATGTTGTATCGGGAATGCCTAAAAATTGCTGGCCGTTTTCTAAGTCATCTATATTCGTTGTTGTTACACCCGCTTCGGTTGCTAAATAAACGTTATAACGATTTAAATTTTCATTTGCTTGCCATGATAAATTAATGGTTTGCCCATCTCTTTGCGCGGTCACGCCTTCAATTTGATAAGGTTGCCAGCTAACCGTAATTGCATCTGCAAGTACCTGATTACTAAGGCTGTCAGTGATCCATATTTCTAGGCGTACATCGCCTGCATTAAGACCATAAAAGTAAGGGCTTAGCCCTATTATAGATTGTTCAAAATTAGTTCCACACTCTTGTGTGCAAATGGCTAAGCTTTTGTTGACGCTTGGGAGTACTAAATTTACAGCATTTATGCCATCAGGGTCTGATACAGCAAGTAAAAAGGTAATATTTCCTTGTATTACTTTGTTCGGTTGCGAAAGCGTAATTGTGGCTTGAGCATTTGCTGTTGCTGAACCAACAATGCCTCGACTAGAAGAGATAGCACCAGAAACTTGAGTTTTAGTTGTGATAGTTTCGCCTATCACACCGGATAAATTAAGTGTTCCTGCTGGTGAAGTAGAGGGGGCTTTTCCAATAGGCGATGACACTAATTCTTGCTGTGACGTTTCTTCAGAGCCGCCACAGGCACTGAGCAAAAAAACCATTGAACCGAGCAAAAAAAGGTTTTTTGCTGTCATTCTACGTACTCCAATAAAAAGCTTTGTATTCAAATTATTTAAGGCTCTAATCTAAAAGCACCTGAGGCATTTACTGCGGGGTTACTTATTTCACTTAGGCTAAAATCACCTGTAATGGTGTCTGCGTTATTTAAAAAAATAGCATCAATTTCACCGGCGGCTCTATTGTTGTTATGCGACGCAAAAGTAACGGCTAGATCTAGCTTGGTTAAATCAATAAAACCGCTATAAGCGGCATACCAGTTTCCGCCTACATCGTTAAAACTTATTTCACCATCGGGTACTGTTCCGTTGTCAAAATCTACCGACATAGACATAGAAAAATCACTTACTTCACCTAAACTTGATGAAACATCAAAGCGTGTTGCTTGATAGTTTAAAATACCTTGGCGCTGCGCTATTTGATCTATTAAAGATGCATTACTGAGCGCCTGAAACTGTTGCTCTACATATACATCAGCAAGCAGTGTATCGGCATCTGTATTATTTTCTGAAGTATTATCTGCAGCTAATGATTGTTGCTCTGATTCTGAATTCGCTTCATTGTCACTATTAATAGCAACAATGTTTTGGGTAAAAACAGCCGGTGCTTGCGTTGTTTTTATAACATCACCTAAAGAGGTAATGTGTGCAAAAGAAAAAGGTTCATTGCTTCCAAGCGAGACAACGCTTTGATCATTCAGTGTAAGGTCAATAGCGCCATCCCAAACGGCTACATACATATCACCACCGAGAAGTTGCAATTCAAAATGCGTACCACGAATACCAATCGATCCAACCGGCGTTTTAACATTATAAGCGCCTCCATTTTTTTTAATAACACCAGAGATAGAGCGTAGTCCGCCTTTAATTAATTCTATAGAGGCTGAACCTTGCTGCGTGGCAGTATCAAATTCATAGCTAGCAATATTTAATTCAGAATTTTCTTTTAATGCGATCAGGCCACCATCAGACATCGAAAACTGTGCCTTACTTTTTTCGCCTGTGGTTATTCTATCTACACCAAATACAGTGTCACGTCGCTTTAGGTTTCTTTGCTGGGCAGAACTTGCATCAGTTGCTAGTACTTCACCTCGGGCTAAAATAGTTTTACCTGCAGCTACAGTATTTGCCTGAGATAAAAAGCTCACACAAAGTAAGGTGGCTAATGCTGGAATTAAATGTTTCATAAGTACCTTAAATTAAAATGAGTAGCTCGCACTTAAGTTTGTGTCAAAGCGGTCGTATTCAAATAAAGAAATATCACTTGTTTTGTCTTGGTAGTTTAACGTTAGTTGCACAGCTAAACTTTTATTAACCGAGTAGTTTAATGAGCTTGAAAGTATTAGTAAGTTATCGTTGCGATCTTGTAAGAACAAAGGGTGCTCATCTTGATAACTAATCCATTGGTAGCCAGTTTGAGCAGACAACTGCCATTGCTTAGCAAGCAAAGCGGTTACTTGGTAGTAAATGCCACTAATATTTCTAGCATTAAAATCACCATTATTTATGTTAGCGCTTTCATTTTTTAAATTAGCACTAACACTCTGATACCACCTCTGCGACATGTAACTAGCACCGATATTTAGTGCGTAGAACGAGTTGTCTAACTTTTCATCAAACGTGTTATTCATAGTACCAATTGATAAAGCACTAAAAAAACTTAGTTGCTTATCTAATTGGTAAGTTGAGCCAGCTGTAAGCGATGTTTCTGTTCTATATAAATCGCCATCCAACAATAAAGGGGTAATGCCTGCTTGCACATACCAACGAATATTATCTAGCTGTTGCTGGTAGCGCCCTACAAAACTTGTATTTATACGGTCATACTCAGATAACTTATTAAATTTATACCAATCAGCATTTACACCCAAAGAAAGCGCACTACGTTGATCAATAGGGTGTGAGTAATGGCCTTTATAATTTAACTTTACATAGTTATCGTCGGTACTTTTACTTTCTGGTGATAGTAAAAACTCACCCAGATTAGGAATTAAAATAGTGTCTTCAGATGTACCTGCGTTAACGTTTCCATCTACACCATAAGCAACTTCAATACTTTGATTATATGAGCGCTGAGCAAAGCGTTGCTTACGCTGTGTGATTTCTAATAAAGTTCGTGCGGCCGTCTTCACTCTATTTGGTGACGTGGTTGTATTTATTAATACTGAAGCTTGAGAATTGGCAGCGGGTAAATTATTTGCAGCAATATAAGATCTGACTAAATATAAACGAGCTTCATACCATTGCGGTTTTGATTCAACGACTCGTTCAAAAGCAAATACAGCAGGGGCCGAGAGTCCTGAGTTAAGTGCTGAAACCCCTAATAAATAGTCAAAATCAGGCTCACCCAGGTATTTATAATTTTTCTGACTATTTTGATAGGCTTCAGAATACCTTTCTTCTGATATTAGATATTTTAGTTCACCTAATAATTTCACATAAGAAATGCTATCTTGAGCCTTAGCATTCAAACTAAATAAAGCAAAGTAACTAAGTAGTAAAATAAAAAAAACTTGCTTGACCATACTTATTTTAATATCCCGTAAAATGATGAACTATTAGCTAATACTAATTGCTATTAATCTTTAATAAGGTAGCACTTTCTATTTGTATGTAAAGTTAAGTAGTGCGTTATTAAATAATTGTTAATCGAGATTTTTGGAGTAAATTTGAGATAATAAAGGTCAGTTTATTGAGTGAACTTTGGTTTAAATATAAAAAGGATAGTATTTATTGCAGAAATTAAACAGGGGAAAAAGTGGGGCGATTGACGGGGCTTGAACCCGCGACAACCGGAATCACAATCCGGGGCTCTACCAACTGAGCTACAACCGCCACTACACACACCATGTTTGGTGTGGCGCGCATAATACATAAAATATTAAATGTTGTGAAGCCCAAAAGTGAAATAAATTAAAATAATTTAAACTATGTAAATGTAATCAGCATTGGGCAATTAATATTTATCCATACCAAGCGGTATATTTAGCACAGAATCACCTCTAAAAAATCGAATTAAGTTGCGTTTGATAGTATTAATTCATTATTTCATGAGAATAAATTGTAAATTAATGTATAATAATGTCCGAAAACGCTTAATAAAAAACATTTGGAGTAAATATGGATTCAGTACTTAATTGGCTTAACGATAACTCAGGCCTAATCTTACACTACGGTATACAAGCTGCTATTGCGCTTGTTATCTTTTTAATTGGTAGTCGTGTTGCTAAGTTTTGTTCTAACTTAACCGAAAAAGGTTTTGCTAAGAAGAAAGTAGATAAGGCAGTTGGATCTTTTGTTGCTAGCATCGTGTTCACTCTTGTGTTCGCAGTAACCATTTTAATGGCGCTTTCGCAAATTGGCATTGAAACAACATCATTCATTGCTATTTTAGGTGCTGCCGGCTTAGCTGTTGGTTTAGCGTTACAAGGTTCATTATCTAACTTTGCGTCAGGCGTACTAATTATTTTACTTCGCCCATTCAAATCAGGTGACTTTGTTGAAGCTGGTAATAAAATGGGTACCGTTAAGAAAATCGAAATTTTCTCAACTGAACTACGTACTCCAGATAACAAAGTAATCATCGTACCTAACTCTCAAATAATGTCAGGTGCTATTACAAACTTCTCGCGAGAGTCTACTCGTCGTATCGACTTAGTTATTGGTGTTGGTTACGATGCTGATTTACGTCAAGCTAAAGAAGTATTGAAGTCTGTATTAGATGCAGAAACACGCATACTTAAAGATCCAGCTTATACTGTAGCTGTAAATGAGTTAGGTGATTCTAGCGTAAACTTTGTTGTTCGCCCTTGGGTTAACGCTGCTGATTACTGGCCAACATACTGGTCTCTAATGGAAAACATTAAAATTGCATTAGACGAAGCTAATATTGCTATCCCGTTTCCACAAATGGATGTTCATTTTCACAAGCAAGACTAATTTTAAATACCTATTTAATTAAAGCTCGTCTTAATTGTTGTAGTAGTAAAGCAACTCAAAAATATAAAATTTTCATGTGGAATTTTCTGCATGAAAATTTTAATGTAATTAATGAGTTGTTTTGCTTGCTCTAACAAGTAGCGGTTTAATAAAATAGATACACATTTTATACAAAGGTTATTTTTTAATGAAATTAAAGCTTTTATCAATTTTAGTTGCAGCCTCTGCTGCAACTAACGCATTTGCTGCAGACGCAGACCAAAAAACGTGGGAAGTTACCAGTGAGCTTGGTGCTATTATCACAAGCGGTAATACAGAAACAACCACACTTAAAGGTGGTATTAAAGTTCAGCACAATCTTGAAAACTGGAACAACGAATACAAACTAGACGGCATCTATAAAGAAGATGAAGTTGAAGATGCTAACGGGGACAAAAACAAACAGCGTACAAATGAAAAGTACTCTATTTCTGCGCAAGGTAATTACAAATTAAATGAAGATCATTCTCATTTATTCATTTATGGTTCACACGTTTCAGATTATTTTGGAGCATATAGAAGTGAGTCAGTAATTTCTGCTGGTTATGGTTTACGTTTATTAAACGAAAAAACGATGTGGTTAAATGCTGAAGTAGGTCCTGGTTATAAATACTTTGAATACCCAGATGACAGCTCTGAAGTTGATGATAATGGTAACTCCCTTGCTGGTGAATTTGAAGGTGAAGTAATTGCCTTAGGTAAATTAGATTACAACTGGCAAATTTCTGAAAATGCACGTTTTACGCAATTAGTTGCTGTTGAATATGGTGATACAAACACCAAAACTCGTTCAGAAACTGCATTACTTGCAAAAATAAACGGCTCGTTACAAATGAAAGTTGCTTTTAATGTTACCAACAACTCAGATGTTGCTGATGATAAAGAAAGTACAGATACTGAAACGTCATTCACATTGGTTTATAGTTTCTAATATCATTATGAAATTATATAATGGGTAAGCATGCTTACCCATTTTTTTTACCTAAAAAATGATGTAGTATGCCGCGGCTATCTTTATTTTATACTGGAAGGAAACTTTGTGAAGTTAATTAAATTAATTACGGTACTGCTAGTTTTTGCAATAGCTACACCAACATTTGCGCAAGGAAGTGGTCAAGGTGTTGCGCCAACTGAGCAACAACTAGAACAATTTAAAAAACTACCAAAGGCACAACAAAAAGCGTTAGCTGAAAAATACGGTATAGATTTAGATTCACTTGGTTTTTTAGATGGTAGTCAAACGCTAGATAACGAAACTGGTGAACAAAAATCACCCTCAGTATTTCCTCGAAATTTAGAAGAGAAAGATACTGAAGAATTAACCGACGAAGAAAAATTCAAGCCAAAAGAAGAAGAAATAAAAGCATTCGGCTACGAACTTTTCTCTGGAGAACCTACTACGTTTGCTCCTTCCGAAAATGCATTAGTCCCAAATACTTACATGGTAGGCCCGGGTGACACCTTTACGATTAATCTATATGGTAAAGAGTCATTTAATGGTGAAGTTATAGTCGACCGAGAAGGCCGTTTAGCGATAGACAAGCTTCAGCCTGTTAATGTTGCTGGTATGCAATATAACGAAGTTGTTGACTTAATAAAAAGCAAAGTCGAACAAGAAATGATAGGTGTAAAGGCATTCGTTTCTATGGGCGAAACACGCACTATCAGAGTGATGGTTTTAGGGGAAGCTTATAAACCAGGCGCTTATACAATTCCTTCTTTATCATCTATAACGCATGCATTATTTGTAAGTGGCGGGCTTTCAGATATCGGATCATTACGAAATATTCAGCTTAAGCGCGCTGGAAAAACGATTAAAACACTTGATTTGTATGATCTCCTTATAAAAGGGGATAGTTCACATGATGCTATTTTAAAACCTGGTGATGTCGTATTTATCCCACCAGTAGGGAAGCAAGTTACCTTAAGCGGTGAGGTTCGTCGCCCTGCTATTTTTGAACTTAAAGGTTCTGAGTCAATTGATGAATTAATTGCAATGGCAGGTGGTTTTAATGCACAAGCTTATCCACAAAAAACAGTTATTGAACGCTTCACAGGCAATAGCTCAAAGACTATTTTACAGTTAGATCTAACTAAAAATTCGCAGTATAAGCCTAAAAATGGCGACACGATAAAAGTTCCGGCATCAAGCGATGAGCTAGATAATGCAGTAACACTATTAGGTGCGGTTACTTACCCTGGTAACTACTCTTGGCAACAAGGGGATAGAATTAGTCGTTTATTCACTTCAATAAAAAGTGATTTATTACCAACTGCTGACTACGACTACGCATTAGTTGTTAGGGAAGTTAATGAAAAAGGCGATATAGAAATACACCAATTTTCTCCACTTGAAGTTTCAAAACAAAACAAAAAAAATGATATAGAACTACAGCCAAGAGATATTGTTGTTGTTTTTAGTCGTTTTCAAACAAAAGAAGAAGAAGAAACTGCATTGAAAACAGTTGCTCTTACAAAAGAGCAATTAGAATTACGCGAAAAAATAAAACTGTGGGATAAATATGAAGAAAAACAATTTTATGAATTTATCGATTTAGGTGGCTCATTAGAAAAAGAGTTAGCTGAGCAGTTGGCAGAAGAAGAAAGTAAAAAAATCACTAATATTACCGACCTTCTTAATAGCCAAGAAAAAGAGCTAAAAGAAAGTGACTATGCTGTTTTTAGCCGCGAAAAGTTATTGAAGCCAATTATTGCCAAGCTTAACCAGCAATCTACTTATGCAAGCCAAGTTAAAATATTTGGGATCCGTGGTGAAGTTCATTTTAGTGGTGTTTATCCACTGCCAGTAAATGCGACTGTAAAAGAAGCAGTGCTCGCAGCAGGTGGCTTAAAAGAGTCAACATACCTTGAAAAAGCAGAAATTACACGTTACGACAATAAAGATAAAAGTGTATTAAATCATGTAAAGATTAATTTAAATAAAGCTCTTGCAAAAGATAGTAGTGAAAAGTTTGTAATCCAAAGTAAAGACTCAATTAGTATTTATCCAATTCCAAATTGGCAAAAAGATTTACAAATTGAGATTGTGGGCGAAGTACGCTTTCCAGGTGTTTACAGTATTCGTAAAGGCGAAGATCTAACAAGTGTATTAAAAAGAGCGGGTGGGTTTACTGAGTTTTCATATCCACAAGGTGCTATTTTTACTCGTGAATCTATTCGATTTCAAGAGCAGCAGCAACTTAATAAATTATCAGAAGATTTAAGGCGAGATATAGCAACTAAAAGCTTTAACAGCTCTATAACTGACTCATCTCTTAGCTATAAAGATATGGATAGTTTAATCGCTGATTTAGCAAAAGTTAAAGCGGTTGGGCGTTTGGTTATAGATTTACCAGCTATTGAGCAAGGTAAAGAGCATTTACCATTACAGAATCAAGACGTGCTTTATATTCCAACAAAAAGTAATAGTATAAGCGTGGTAGGAGAAGTTAACTTTGCTACCTCACACATTTACAATTCGGGACTATCGCTTGACGACTATATTAATCGTAGTGGTGGATTTAAGCAGCGTGCAGATGAAGATCGTATATATATAATTAAAGCCAGTGGTTTGGTAGAAGTGCCAAATGAAGGCTCATGGTTTGCTGCAAATAAAGCAGATGAATTAAATCCGGGTGATACCATTGTTGTACCATTAGATACTGAGCACGTAGACAACTTAACTATGTGGAGTACAGCTACACAGATCCTTTATCAAATGGGTGTAGCGCTGGCTGCTATTAGTTCACTGTAAACATGAAGTGTATTTCTAAAGAGAAATTGGGCCTTCGCTATGATATTTGAACTTGTTATGTTGTTTTTCGCATTTATTTTTTCGTATATAGTTATATTTGCTATAACACCACTAGCCGTAAAATTTGGTTTAGTAGACATGCCATGCAACCGAAAGCAGCACGATGGAGCAATACCGCTAATTGGTGGGTTATCGATTTTTTTAGCGGTATTTATATCTGTTATGGTATTTTATCCACTTACTACACAAGTTATTAGTTATTTAGTGTGTGCTGGTGCAATTGTTATATTGGGCGTTGTTGACGACTACCGCCAACTGGGTGTAAAAATTAGGTTGTGTGTACAGGTAGTTGTCGCGCTAGTTATGATTTTGGGCAGTGATGTATATATACAAAACCTCGGAGATCTCTTTTCTTTAGGTGATGTTAATTTAAGTTGGTTTGGCATTATATTTACAATCATTAGTGTTATAGCCTGTATAAATGCTTTCAATATGATAGATGGTATCGATGGATTAGCAGGCTCGCTTAGTATATTAACGTTACTCTCAGTATTTATTTTAATGTTACTAAGTGGTAATTATGCTTTTGCATATTTACCTCTCATCATAGTTGCGACTGTAGCACCGTACTTAGCATTTAATTTGGGTATTAAGGGTCATAAAAACAAAAAAATATTTATGGGCGATGCCGGTTCAATGTTTATCGGTTTAAGTGTTATTTGGTTTTTAATGGTAAGTACACAAGCAAGTGAGCCCGCTTTTAGGCCTGTAACGGCACTTTGGATTATTGCAGTTCCGCTAATGGATATGTTGGCAATTATAATTCGTCGTACCCGAAAGGGGATATCTCCATTTCATGCAGATAGAGATCACTTGCATCACATATTTATGCGAGTAGGCTTTAGCCCTCGTCGAGCTTTAAGTGTCATATTATTATTTGCAGTGATTATGAGCTCAATTGGAATCTTAGGTGAAATACTCCAAGTGCCAGAATGGTTAATGCTAGCGTTATTTATATTTGTGTTTGTACTTTATGCGTTAACGTTGCAACATTGCTGGAAAGTAGCCCGTTTTTTAAGACGAAAAAACATTAAGCATAAGTGAATTAAGAGAGAGTTATGAAAAAAAATCACGGTTTTACAATGATGGAACTACTCGTTGTTATTGTTATTTTAGGTTTACTAATGTCGTTAGTAGCACCTAAGTTTTTCTCAAAATTAAGTTCGTCTGAGCGAAAAATTGCAGCAGCGCAAATGTCATCATTTGAAACAGCAATAGACACTTACCGTCTTGATTTAGGTAAATACCCAACAGAACTATCGCAGCTACGCCAAGGCGATGAGCCTCGTTGGGATGGTCCTTATTTGCCAAAAGATGTTCCGCTAGATCCTTGGGGAAACCCATACATATATAAAGTACCAGGTACAGAAGGTAATCCGTACAGCTTAAAATCATATGGCAGTGATGGCAAAGAAGGTGGCACAGAAAATAACGCGGACATCATTCATCAATAATGCAACTACATGACCTACTGCTTAACAAATTTAGCATCGATCCGCACGATCTTGAACGTGCAACAAGCTACCAAGCAAAATACAGTGGCCGACTTGAACAGATTCTCGTTAATATGGGAAGTTTGCCAGAGGATCAAGTTGCATTATTGCTAAGTGAATACTTAGATATTCCTTTGTTTACCAATGAGCAATATGCAAATTTTGCTCCTTTAATGATAGATAAACCAATACTCGATATTTTTATATCGCAAAACTGGGTGCCTATTAGCGAAGATGCTCAGCATATTGAATTTGCCTGTAAGGATCCGCTAAACCAAGTAATGAACGAATGGTTAATTAAAAATAACCAAGCGTACTCATTATTTATAGCAAACGAAGTTGATATACAGCTGCTAATAGCTAAATACGAAGAACCCACAGCCGATATTTTTGACGACAACCCACTTGACGAAGAAGAGCGCCTTAAAGAGTTAGCAACAGAAGCACCAACGGTAAATTTACTTAACTCGCTTATTAGCCGAGCACTGCGTCAAGGTGCTTCCGACATGCACCTTGAGCCGTATCAAGGGCGCTACCGCGCACGTTTTCGTGTAGATGGTGTATTACACGAAGCTGAAACAATATCAGCTCGAAAGCAATTACCAATAATAACTCGATTAAAAATACTTTCGGGTATGGATATAGCCGAAAAACGCCGTCCGCAAGACGGCAAAATAGAAATGAAAATTGCCAATCAAGAAATCGACATTCGTGTATCGGCACTTCCATTAAACGACGGCGAATCGGTAGTAATGCGTTTTTTACGCAAAGAAAACGTACGTTACGACATGTCAGTTCTTGGTTTATCGTCAGATATAAATCAATTGATTTTAGAAGACATAAAAACCACCTCCGGAGTGGTATTACTTACAGGCCCTACAGGGTCGGGTAAAACCACCACCTTATATACCTTTTTAAATGCGTTAAATAACGACGATGTAAAAATTATTACCCTAGAGGACCCGGTTGAATATCAATTGCCGGGTATAAACCAAGTGCAGGTTAATAGCGATATAGGTTTTGACTTTTCGGCAGGCCTGCGCTCAGTAGTACGACAAGATCCCGACATAATAATGTTAGGTGAAATACGCGACAAAGAAACGGCTCAAATTGCACTGCAATCGGCGCTTACGGGGCATTTAGTATTTAGTACGGTGCATACTAACGACGCTGCAAGTGCATACACCCGTTTACTTGACTTAGGGGTTGAAGAATTTTTACTTAACGCCGCATTAGTATCAATTGTAGCGCAGCGTCTAGCGCGTAAAATATGTGCCAACTGCTCAGAGCCAGAGCCAAACGCACAACAACTAATAGAAAAATACGATCTTAATAATTTTGCCGAGCGTTTTAACTTACCAAAAATAGAATTAAAACGAGGCAAAGGTTGCGAGCACTGTAGCCAAACCGGTTATAAAGGGCGTATGGCTGTAACTGAGTATTTACGTTGCGACAGTGAAATAAAAGCCATGCCCAAAAATGCCGACTTTATCCCTAAAGCAAAGCAGCATAACCAAAGCTTAAATAGGCGTACATTATTAGAAGATGGCTTATATAAAGCGGTGCTTGGTCAAACTACCATAGCAGAAGTAATTAGGGTTGCTGGTTAATGCCACTATTTAATTACAAAGCTTACGATGGGTCGGGTGCTAAGTCGCATGGGCAAATAGATGCCATCGATCAGCAAGATGCTCTTGCTAAGCTAAAATCCCAAAAGTTACTTGCCTTTGAAGTAACCGAAGAAAAAAAGCAAGTATCGTTTGGGCTATCGTTTAATAGCAAAATATCGTTGTCTGATCTTGAATTTTTAACCGCTGAGCTCAGTTTATTGCTTGCAACAGGTGTAAGAATTGACCGTGGCCTCGACATTATAAGGCGTACTAAGGCAAAAGCTGCGCTGGCAAAAATGTTAGGCGATATAAGTAATACAATAAAAAAAGGCAGTAGCTTATCGCAGGCATGTAGGGCGCACCCCGACGTTTTTGATAATCTTTATTGTAACTTAATAGAGTTAGGTGAAGCCTCAGGTAACTTAAGTGAAATATTTGCAGGGCTCGCTAAAGATCTAAAATTTAAACGCGAACTACAACGTAAAATTATTGGCTCGCTTACCTACCCTTGCGTTATTTTATTTGTATGTGTACTAAGTATATTTTTTATATTTAATTTTATTATACCTAAAATGGCCGACATGTTTAGCCAGCTAGAAACCATGCCATGGTACACCGAAGTTATGCTCTCTATTAGTGCATGGATGAACCAATACCAAGGACTATTAGCATTAGGAATAATCGCTATTGTGCCAGCAATTATGTGGGCCTCTAAAAAGCCCGCATTTTTAAAGTGGTGGCATAAATCGGCACTAAAGCTACCAGTTATTGCCAACGCCACTATTACCGTAGAACGAATTCGTTTTAACAGCGGTTTAAGTTTAATGCTAAAAGCGGGTGTACCTATCGACCAAGCGCTTGAGCTTTCAACTGGTAATATTAAAAATCACGTGTTAAATCACGAAATGAATATAGCCCGTAAAAAAGTTAAGCGTGGTAGCCAGCTAACCCCCACACTGCAACAAACATCATTGTATCCACCATTTTATATATCGTTATTAGAAGTGGGCGAAGAGTCAGGCAACCTCGACATAGTATTTGAAGAAATAGCTAATCGCTCTCGTCAAGACTTTGAAACCTGGACCGACAACATGACCGCGCTTATAGAGCCACTCATGATTTTATTTATGGGCGGGTTTGTAGGTGGCATTGTTGTAGTAATGCTAATGAGCATGGTTTCGTTAAACGACGTAGGTTTTTAAATGCATTTAGTTAGTTATAGGTTTAATAAAGGGTTTACCCTAATTGAGCTTATTATTGTACTTAGTATTGTAGGTTTGCTACTTGCTATAGTTGCGCCTATATCTATTAAAGCGGTAGATAAAACTGAGGCTAAAACAGAGCTATTAAGCACAACAAAATGGATTAAAAACATAGGTTTTCAGGCATTTATAGAACAACAAAATTACGCATTAGAGCTCACTGGTAATACTTTAAACTTATATCAAAAACCAAGTAACCTATTAGTTAAAACTAAAACGTTAGAGTCGTTAAGCTTTACTCAGCAGTGGGTTAACTTTAATGCTAATGGCTTTGTGACACCAGAGCACATTAATGGTCATTTTAGAAATGAGCCTTTGTCTATTATGCTTGAGCCAGCAAATGAAAAATAAAAACAGCACCGGTTTTACCTTAATAGAACTGCTAGTTGCCACCATTATTTTATTTATGGCAATGGGAGCCGTATCGCTAATTTACCGTGGCGCATTTATATCAAGCGAAAAAGCCAGTAACCACGTTAATATAGTGGCTAATGTGCCCGCATTATTAAGCCAAATAAAGCAGCAAGTACAAAGTGCAAGCGCCGAGCAAACACAACTAAACGGCCAAGGCAATGCATGGCAAAGTACTTACACGTGGCAAGCAAACGTACAGCAAACAAAAAAAATTACCGATCCCACAATGGCACTGGAGTTTGGTGAGGGTAACTCAGTAAAAACGCAATTTAAACTATGGCAAGTAACCCTCGTTATTAACAGCCATGGTATTGAAAAAAACTACACCTTTAACGAAGTGAGCTGGCACGATGCGTAAACAGCAAGGCTTTACTTTAATAGAACTACTAATATCGGTTACGTTACTGTCGTTACTTATGTTTACTGGCAACTACGTGTATATGCAATTAGCATCACGCTGGAACAAAGAGCTAGGTAGTTTTGAGCAAAATGCCGCGCAAACCAAGGCCGTTTACTTATTGCAAAGCACGCTTGATGGCGTAGAGCCCTACTTAATTAAAAATAAAAAAGGTCGCCCCGAAATGTTTTTTGTAGGGGGCAGTGACAGTTTGTTAGCTATCACCAAGCGCGGCCTTATAGATACACAAAATCCCGAAATATTTAGATTAACTGCCGTGCAAACCCCAAACGGAAAATATAATTTAGTTTATCAAGCTATATCGGGTAGTGAGTTATTGCTTATTAATACCGAGCAAAATATAGAGTTTACTAGGCAAAAAATATTATTAACTAACCTAGATGAAGTTACTATAAATTATTTTGGCTGGAAAAATCTAGATGAAATGGCAATGCAAACTCCCGGTGTTTTACCCACTTGGCAAAACACCTACTCGGGGATTGACCAACAACTTACACCGCAAAAAATAAAAGTCACCTTAGTTAAAAACCAGCAACCACTTACGTTTTATAGCCAGTTAGATAAAGAGGCAAACACCTGGTTTAGTAACTACATGCAAGCCGGTGACTTTTAATGCAGCGTAGTATCGCGGGTATAGCGTTAGTGCAAGTATTGTTAATTGTGGCCGTGCTTTCAATACTTGCTTTATATTTTACCCAGTCGGCACGCAATCAGGTACATAATGCCACCTTAATGGTCGACAAAGCACAAGCCTATGTAGAGCTACACAGCGCAGAAGCCAACGTGTTGTATGCCTTACTAACAGAGCCAAAAAATCCAGAGAAAAGCAATCAAGTAAATAATCAAAACACAAGTACGCTTATTAACAGTTGGAACTTTTATGGAGCACAGTTTACATACAACCAATATGTAAATGTTGCTTTGCAAGATTTACGCGGGCTGCTTAATTTGCATTACCCAAATAAGCAGAGGTTAAGGCAACTATTGACCTACAGTGGCCTAAATGATTATGATGCGCAGCTAACTTCGCAGCAAATAATAGATTGGCAAAACTTAGATACGCGCTCAGATTACATACCCAGCACTGTAACCGCGCGTCATGCCGCTATTCACGATATAAGCGAGCTTAAGCACTTAGGCTTAAAGCCTGAGCTGTTAAATATATTACAAGCGAACACAACACAATATAAAAAAGGGGCGTTTAACCCCATGACAGCGCCCGACTCGCTGCTTAACGCATTATTAAGTAGCGACGTAGCAGCCCATGTTATTATGCTACGTAATGCAAAACAGTTAACAGTACAAGAGTTTGCGCAAGTAACGGGCTTTAGTGAAAGTGAAGATATTATTTTATATCCGTCAAATTTATTTAAAGTAACCTTGCAAGCTCACGTGGGCGACGCAAGCATAAAAAAAGTAATTTATTACCATTTGCAACCAACCGGCAAGCCGGTGGTCAACATAGTGGCAGTTAAGGCGCAGTAGAGCATTTAATGATAAAAAGTAAACTAACATTGTGGATAAAAAAATGGCTGTGCAAAAATGTAGTTTACTACAGCGATAAGCCTCACCGCTTTGCACTAAATAACCAACAGCAATTTACCTTAGAGCCGGCTAGTAGCGATTTAAACGCAAGCGCAGCATTAATACAAATTGTGGGGCGTAAACACTACTCAGAGCAAAGTGAAAATTACCCTATAAGTAATAAAAAAGAGCTTGTAAATTTAATAAAAATTAACAGCCAAACAGCTAATCGCGAACCTAATACGCATAGTGCTTATATTATTAGCACCCTTGAACAAGATCAAAGCAAAGTAACGCATTGGCGTTTTGCAAACGTGCCTAAAGCGTGGTTAAACCTACCCGAAACCGTATTAATTAGCCAAACACTCGCGGCCGAACAAGTCGTCAGTACTCATGTTTTTAGTGCATTGTTTACTACGCAGCATCAGCAAAGTGTGTTTTCGGCCTTATCAAGCCCGCTTGTTAATAGCCCTGAGCGTTTTGCCGCCATGTTTGGCGTACCCTGCAAGCACGTTATTAATATTAACGAGCCTGCGCATTATGCACACACCCTTATAAAAGGCTTAAAAGCTTTGCCTGTAAAGCAATTAGCCTCATTTTTTACGCTTCCCGGTGGGCTGGTTAGTAAAGGGCAGTTAAAAAAAATAGCCGTTATTATTTCTGCGCTATTTATTGCTTATGGGGCGCTAACAAGTGGTTATTTAGTGTATAAAACGCAAAGTTTGCAAAGTCAGCTTGAACAAAATAAAAGCAGTGTTAACCAAGCGCTTACAACTCTTGAACAGTTTCAAACATCAAGCGACAAGCTCAGCACTTTACAAACATTTACGAGTAATCAGCAAATAGCCAGCTCATTATTTTTTGTGTTGCAGCAATTGTTTACCACCGCAGAGCTTAGTAATATACGCTTTGAAGATGGCCGCTATATATTACGTGGCAACGCCGATAAAGCCACCGACGCCCTACAAATAATAATAAACAACCCACGCGTAAATAATGCCAAGTTTGACTACCCATCGCGTAAAGAGCGCCGTGGAGAGAGCTTTGTAATTAGCTTTACACTTAACACCCTACAAGACCAAGCAAAGCCAATAGTAAGCAACCCAATAAGCGAGGCTGAATAACCATGTTTGACATAAAACAGCCTAAACAACAAATAGCGCTGGGCGTACTTGCATTATTAATAGTGTTAAAATTTATTGTTGTACCACTATTTGACTGGCAAAACGAGCAGTTAGCTAACTTAGCTAATTTACAAAAGCGGGTAAGTAAATCGCAAAATGTAATTGCTAACCAAACCCAAATAACTCAAAGCCAACAGCGTATTAGTACGCAGCTAAAAGCCATTAATAGTTTATTTATAAATTACAAACCCGAAGACGAGTTTAAACTGGCCATGCAACAACAAATAGAACAAACCGTTGCTAATCACCAACTACAAATAAACACCAGCAATTGGCTACCTAGTATTTTAGTGGCCAATGGGCAACTAATGCGCCACCAACTACGGTTAAGCATAAAAGGGCAAATGCTCGACTTTACAAAATTAATTACAGAGCTTGAAAGCGCAACACCCAAAGCTGAGCTAAAAACCTTTAATATAAATAGTAAAGGTCAAAATGACGAACAGCTAGGAAGGGTAGATGGCACCATAGAGCTGGCGTTTTATATGCAGCAGCCACCTAAAAGCAACGTACAAACGCAGGAGGCGCAATGAGCAAATTAACTATTGGCGTTATTGCCGTATGTATATTGTTATTAATAAGTGACTTTACCGGGCGTTTTATACAAACCTCACCACATGCGCAAAACAACTTTGACACAAGTAATAATAACACTCAGCCTTTACCGCTGTTATCGAGCAATGCGCACAAAGAGCTTACTACATTATTTAGCCGTTACGCCAAGCCAGCTAAAAGCGTACAAACAGAGCAGGGTTTAACCGCCGCGCAGCAAGCTGAGCAACAAGGCGAATTACTTAGCTTATTTGCAGGCGACTTAGAATTAAAGCTAAAAGCCGTTATTTTTGCACCTACGCCTTATGCGCTCATAGAGCAAAAAAACATTAAAACGCAGCAAACAACCTTAGTTAAATATTTAAACGAGCAAAGTATACAAGGGTATACGCTTACTATAATGACAAACACGCAAGTGGCCCTTAACAAAGCGCCACAACATATTACCTTAGTAATGTACCAGCGCGGTTAATTGCTCAATACACTATTGCACGGAAAAATTATGAAACACAGCAAAACACTTATTTTAGGATTACTAGCAAGTAGCGTATTAGCTGGTTGTAAAAGTACCAATAGCGGTATATCGCCAAAGCCATCGTACTTACAAAAAAATGCCGTAGTAGCGGTGGTCGCAAACGATGACGAAAACCCAAGTACCGAGGCTGTAAAAACGGCGGCGCAACACGGTATTACTTACCTAGAGCCATTGGCAAGTAACAAAACAAGCCAAAGTGAGCAAACCGATTTAGCAAACCAATTTAGCAATACCGAAACCGTTAAGTTAACTGCCGACAGCCTATTAGTAAAAGACTACCTGCATTATGTATTTGGTGAGCTACTTAACGTAAATTATATTTTAGGGGAGCAATTAAATAACTCAAAAGATAAAGTGACCCTTAATCTGCAAGACGAGCTTACCAAACGTAAATTATTTACCCTAAGCGAGCAAATGCTGCAAGAGCGTAATATACTTATTCGCTATCAAGATGGTGTTTATTATATTCATAAATCGGAAGATGGTTTATCGAGTAACCTAGTTTATGGTTATGGCGCGAGCCCTGAAGATGTACCAAATACTTCCAATGAAATTGTGCAACTAGCGCCTTTTAAATCCGGTATGCAAACACCATTGGCTAACACTATAAGAGAACTAACAAAAGTTAATGCAACTCCGTTGTTTGACCAACAAGCCATAATGTTTAAAGGTAAACGCGGCGACATAATCAAAGCGCTTGAGTTTATGCAACTGGTCGATCAACCTGCATTTAGAAACCGCTCTATCGGGTTGTATAAATCAACTTTTATACCAGTTGACGAACTAAGTAAAAAACTTCAAGACTTAATGAAACAAGAAGGCATATCTGTCAGTATTAACGCCTCAACCGAGCAAGCCGTTTCAATAGTGCCTATAGAGCGTACCAATACTCTCGTATTTTTTACTAACGACAAACGCTTTATAAAGCGCGTTGCATACTGGTCTAAGCAATTAGATCAACCAGCAGATGGCAACCAAGAACAGTACTTTGTATTTAACCCCGAATTTGCCAGAGCGTCAGACTTAGGTGAAAGCCTACAAGCGCTATTAGGCGGAGGCACATCGCAAAGCCTAAGTAGTAATACGTCAGCGGCGAGTCAAAATCAGCAAGTTAATAGCCGTACAAATAATGCAAACAGTAATACTAAAAAAAATGCGTCTGTAAGTGTAGAGGGCATGAAAATGGTTGTAGATTCACGCTCTAATTCTCTTATTTTTTATACCACCGGTGATGCCTACCGCAACTTATTGCCGATGATTAAGCGCCTAGACATAATGCCAAAACAAATAGTGCTTGAAATGATGATTGCCGAAGTAACCCTAACCGATGAGTTTAAGCAAGGGGTTGAGTTTGCCTTAACTAACCAAGGGGCAAATAAGCAGGGCGGCTTCAACCTCGAAAATAACGACTCGGGCTTAAGTTATGTGCTAAGTGGCGCACGGGGTAACCTTACCTTTAACCTATTACAAAAAAACACTTATGTTAATGTGCTATCGCGCCCAAGCCTTGCAGTGCGCGACGGTGTAGAGGCTAGTATAACAGTGGGTAACCGCATACCTATAGTGGGCGATATAGTAACCGACCCAGTAAATGGCTCGCGCACCTCGGTAGAATACCTAGAAACTGGGATTGACCTACAAGTAACCCCCACAGTAAACGCCCAAGGGGTAGTGCTTATGGAAATAACCCAAAAAATAAGTAATCAAGCAAGTGCGAGTGGCGCCGAAGGTAATCCTATTATTTTTGAGCGATCACTACAAACTGAAGTAATAGCCGGTAATGGTCAAACAATAATGCTTGGCGGCCTTATTAGCGAAAACAGTACATTGAGCGATCGCAGCGTCCCTTTTTTTTCGACGATACCATTAATTGGGAGTTTGTTTGATGGCACTGACAATAATACTAATAAAACAGAATTGGTAGTATTGGTTACTCCACGTATTGTTAACTCAACGGCAGAGTGGGAAAGTGCATACAACCAGTTCAAAATGAGTTTAACAGAGCTTAATTTAGATGAGAATAAAGTTGATGATGTAACTAAAAAGTAATAATTAAGTGCTTTTTAAGTTGTTATTTTTGATGTAAAATTATTCTTTATGATATTATTTACAAATTAAGCATCGTTAAATTTATTTTTTATAGTAATTTATCTGTTGGTAGATAAACTTTTTACACTACGTTAGATATTTACTAAATTTATTTGCTGGTAAAATTATTAACTACACATTAAATAACATCATTAATAATTTGAAAGAACATTATAAACTGTGTTTTTCTGTTGCCACTACTTTACCCTCTTGATTTTAAAGGGTTATTTGTTGTTGTAAACGGGTACGTAAATCGGTAGAATTAATCCATTAGTTTAAGCTAAGTTAATTGCTTGACAATAAACTAACAATGTTTAGACTACTCTTGGTCTGATTAGTAGTCACTTAGGTGACGGCCTATGGTGCATGGTCAGCCATAAATATAAAAGGGAACAATGAAAGTTCCTGTTTCATGAAACTTTTGGAGAATAAAAAATGTTTAAAAAAACTTTACTAGCGCTAGCGCTTACAAGTGTTGCTGGTTTTGCTAACGCTGCTGTTACTTCTGCTACACCTAACGTAGTATCTTTAGAAGGTGCTGTAGGCCAGACAACTATTGCAGTACCAACATACACAGTTACACTTGCTGCTGAATACGCTGCTGGTGACACTTTCACTATTACATTAAGCGGTGCTGAGTTTGATACTACTTCTGCGCCATCTATTACTGCAGCAGGCTTTACTAGTGCACCTACAGTAGGTCTACTATCTAAAACTGCATCTACAGCTACTTTTCGTGTAACAGCCGTTCCTTCAGGTGAAACTTTCTCTGGTAACACTTTTGTTTTAACTGGTGCAGTGCTTAAAACTACTTCAGTAATAGATGCTGCTGGCGATATTAAACTTTCTTACGCTGCAAAAACATCTACTGGTTTAGATCTTGATAACGTTGGTACAGCAACTTCTACTGTTGTAACTACTAAGTCACAGCTAAGCTCTTCAGCAACAACTAAGCTTGACGCAGTAATTGATGTTGAAAACGAGCGTAAGCAATTTACTGTTGGTAACGATTCAATCACTACTGATACTTTAGTAATTACTCCTGTTGTTGCAGCTGCTGGCACACACAACGTATCTTACACTGGCGCTACTCACGTAATCAAGGGTGATTTCTCTTGGATGGAAAGCGATGGCGACGCAGGTATTGACGCTGCTGAACTAGCTGCTGCATTCACTGCAACTGGTGGTACACTAGCAACTCCAACAATTAACACTGCTGGCGATGCAATCACAGTAGTTGCTACTGGTGCTGTAGCTCCAATGACTGCAACATTCACTGTTCTTGGTAAAGCAAACGCTAAAGCGCCAATCTTACCTACACAAATGTTCACTATTGATTCTGTAATCAAATACAACACTGCTGCAGGCGCTGCTGCTACTAAGACTATCGCTTCAGCTTCTGCTGGTGCTTGGACTCTAAATGGCTTTGATGAAAACATCGTTTTCATGCCGTTTGACGCTCAGTATGCCCAGTCTATCAATGTTTCTAACACTGGTTCTGTAGCTGGTGCAATCACTGTAGATATTACAGCTGGTGGCAAAACTTACACTAAAACTTTAACAGCTACTGCTGCACCTAAAGCAACTACTAACATTTCTGCTGAAGTTAAAGCTTTTGCAACGGAAAGTGGTGTTACTGGTAATGCACACGTGAAAGTTGTAGTTAACTCTCCAGCTGCTGACATCGACGTAAGTGGTGTTTACTACCACAGAGCTGATGCTGACCGTGTGAAAACTAAGTAATTAGTTTTACATAAGCCAGTTGGTTTATAATAAAAAGCGAGCTTAGGCTCGCTTTTTTAATGCTTGTAATTTAATAAATCAGGAATCTAGATTCAATATCCGTTGTTTGCTACACTGCGACACTGTTTAGTTTTGTGAGCATTTAAAGTGAAATACCCCATTGTTAAGCCATTTTTACCAGTATTAAACGATTACACTGCGCATATAGAGACTATTTTTGAGCGTTGTTGGTTAACAAATAATGGCCCTTGCTTACAACAGCTTGAACAGCAATTGGCTGAGTATTTTAATGTTGAGTATTTATTATTAGTTGCTAATGGTACGCTGGCACTGCAAGTGGCTTTTGCAGCACTTAATATTGATACCCATAAAAAAAATAGCGTATTAACCACACCCTTTTCGTTTGCCGCTACTGCAAGTTCGTTGTGCTTTGCAGGTATTATCCCTGAATTTATTGATATTGACCCTAACACTTACAATATAGATATAACCAAAGCAAGTACCATGCAACTCAACCAAGCCAGCGCTATTGTTGGGGTGCATGTATTTGGTAATCCGTGCGATGTTAATGCCATTGAGCAAGTTGCAAAGCAGCATAACTTAAAAGTAATTTACGATGCCGCCCACGCTTTTGCTAGTAACCTTAACGGTGAAAGTGTACTGCGCTATGGCGACGCTGCAACATTGAGTTTGCATGCCACTAAACTATTTCATAGTGTTGAAGGTGGCGCTATTATTTTTAAACACAAAGCCGACTATTTAAAAGCAAAACAACTTATTAATTTTGGTTTTGACGCACAACAACACCCTGAATTTGTTGGTATAAACGCTAAAATGAGCGAAATGCATGCAGCCATGGGGTTAAGTGTATTTAAAGGCTTGCCGCACATTACAGCGCAGCGCCGTGCTCTGGCTGCTCGCTATGCCGAGCGATTAGCTGCTATTGCCGGGGTGCAGTTGCAACAATGGCATGACAGTGGCGAGAATAATGGTGCTTATATGCCTGTTTTACTCAATAGTGAAGCGGTACTCGTGCAGGTGCAAAAAGCATTAACTGAGTGCGGTGTACAAACACGTCGTTATTTTTATCCGAGTTTATCATTGGTTCCCGCCTATGGTATGCAAGGTAGCACTCCTATAGCTAATAACATTAGTGAGCGTATTTTATGCTTACCTATGTATACCGATTTAACGCTTGGTGGCGTTGATGAAATTTGCGAATGCTTAATTACAGCGCTTAAACAGGCTAGTTAAAGAATACAGGTTTTACAATTAAAAGGAGTTTTTAATTGGCTATATATACAGAGCAACAACTACTCGATTTAGGGTTTTTAAGTGTTGGCAAAAATGTGCGTATTTCTACTAAAGCATCGCTTTATGGCGTTGGATTAATAAGTATTGGTAATAACGTGCGTATTGATGACTTTTGCGTATTGAGTGCAGGTGAGGGCGGTATTACTATTGGTAGCCATGTACATATAGCGGTTTACAGCTCGCTGATAGGCGCGGGTAAAATAATTATTAGCGACTTTTGTAATATTTCATCCCGGGTGGCTATTTACTCAAGTAGCGACGATTACTCTGGGGAGTACTTAACCAATCCTACAATTAACAGCCAATTTACTAACGTAGAGCACGGTCCTGTTACACTTAATAAGCATGTTATTATAGGTTGTGGCAGTGTTGTTTTACCTAATGTAAATATAGCAGAGGGGGTTGCTATAGGTGCTTTAGCCCTAGTTAACCGTGACTTACAAGCGTGGGGTATATACGCCGGTCAACCAGCAAAATACATAAAACCACGCAGTAAAGATTTACTAAATTTAGTGCCTACATTTTTAAATTACTATAATAGCAAGCAGCAGTGAGCCAATTATATGAGTAAAACTATATGAGCCAAGTTATTCATGTGTTTGCCGACACTCCACACCACTACCTACCCATGCAGCAATTTTTTGAGCTGCAATGTAAGCCTAGTTGTACACAGCAATTTTGGGTTAAATCGGCGCAGCCTGTAGAGGGCTTTATAACGTATGCAAATAATGACGAGCTATTTACTTTATTTAACAGCTTAAATAAAGCCGATAATGTGGTGTTTCATGGTTTATTTGATATGCATATTTGGAAAAAACTGCTTTTTAATCCTATTATAAAACGCAGTAGCTGTGTGTTATGGGGGGGGGAGCTGTATCGCCACACAAAGCCGGGGCGCACACTTAAGCAGCGTATTGTGCATGTGCTGCATGCGCTAGTAATAAGGCACTTTAATAAGGTGTTTGCACTAAACCCGGGCGATGCACAATTAGCGAAAACAGTGCTGTGGCGCAAAAATGTAGCTGTACTACCTTACCCGCTGATAGGTATGAAAGTAGCTAGCACAACAACGCCGAGTGAGTTTAGCGAGCAGCAACCATTAAAAATACTGGTAGGTAACTCAGCAGCGCCAAGCAATAACCATATTGATGCACTTAATAAGTTAACGCATTTAGCAAACAGCAACATACAAATAGTAATGCCGCTTAATTATGGTGGTGAGCCAAATTACGTTAGTGATGTGATTAGCCACGCAAATGCGCTATTTGCTAATAAAGTACATGCTATTACAACAATGTTAAGTAAACAGCAATACGACGCGCTATTAAATGAGGTGCATTTAACTGTGTTTGCCCAACAGAGGCAGCAAGGGCTTTACGTAGCTTATGCTATGTTGCTTATGGGCAAGCCTTTGTTTTTACTTGATGGTACGTCGAGCTACAGTCATTTATCAACCCTTGGTTTTGACATATATAAAACGCAAAAACTCACCAAATTTACCTTTACCGAGCTTGCCTATTTAGCAAACAAGCAAGAGAGCAAAAATGCAAGCTTAATGCAGCAACACTTTACAGAAGATGCTTTGGCACCTAAATGGCAAGCTATGTTACAAAACTTGCATGAGTAGCTTAATGGGTCTGTTTTTTAGTAAGAAAATAATATGAGCGTAGCACGCGATGCATTAAGTGGCGTGTCGTGGACGGCGTCTTCAACCATAATCAAAGGTGTATTACAGCTGGCGCAATTAATTGTACTGGCGCGCTATTTAACTCCCGCGGAGCTGGGGATATTGGCTATTGTGCAGTTGGTGGTGAGTTTTGCCCAAATTTTTGGTGACGCGGGTATTTCAAATGCGCTTATTTTCCATAAAAATTTAGTTAAAGACCAACTTAATCAGCTTTATATCGTTAACGTGCTGCTGGGGTTGTTTATTTCAGCTGTGGTGTTTGTAATGGCGTTTCCTGTGGCGCTTTTTTTTGATATGCAGGCGCTTACGTTATTGTTGTGGTGGTTATCGCCGGTATTTTTAATTCGTAGTTTTGGCCAGCAGCCTCTCGCTTTATTACAGCAAGCTATGCGCTTTAATAGCATTGCTAAAATAGAGGTAGTTGCCAGTGTAGTAAGCTTTATTGTGCTTATTACGTTGCTTATATTTGATTTTCGTTTGCTTTCGGTTGTTATATCGCAGTTAATTAATGCAGTAATGCTTAGTAGCTGCTTGTTAATTGGTTTTACACATTTACGGCCCAAGCTTACGCGTTTACGGTTAAATAGTATTATGGAACCTATTAAATATGGCTTATATCAAACAGGTGAAAGCTTTGTTAATTTTATGAGTGCTCAGCTAGATCAGCTTTTAATTGGTAAGTTATTAGGTGCAGAAGTATTAGGTATTTATGCTTATGTAAAAGCGCTTGTATTTAGGCCTGCGCTACAGCTTATTAACCCGGTTGTAAATAAAGTCGCGTTTCCGCTCATGGTTAATCATCAACATACACACAGTTTAGCGCTGTTATATAGCATGATATTACGTTTGCTTAGTTTAATTAATATTCCTTTATATAGCCTTGTGGCGTTGTTTCCGGGCTTAATTTTAAACCTAACGTTTGGTGAGCAATGGCTTGAGCATGCTGAGCTATTACGTTGGTTAGCTTTGTATATGCTTATTATTTCAATGATGAATCCTATCGGTGTACTTTTAAGAGCAAGCGGGCAAGTTAAACGCGGTTTTTGGTGGAATATTGCAATAACGATAGTCAGGCCGTTAATTATTGTGTTTAGCATTAAGTTGGGCATTGTTGAAATGGTTAAGATGCTGGTGTTATTGCAAGTTGTGTTATTTATGCTGCATTGGGTGTATTTAATAAAACCAGTGAGCGGCTTGTCGTTTGGGCGGTTAGCTTTGTCGCTTGCGCCAGCAGTGTTGGCATTTGCTATGGTGTCGTTGTTTATTTTGATTTGTGTACAGCCTTTATTAATGTTACCGGCAGTATATTTGTTTGCGTTTATTTGTGTTGGGTATGTGCTTGCTATAGCTCCACAATTAATTAAAGTATTTAAGTTTATTAGAGGTTAGTAAAATGCCCGGCATAGTAGGTTTTATTGGTAAAAATATATTACCCGATACTCACCCTTGTTTATTAGAGGTGGCAGGTAAAGTTTCAAGTAGCTGGTGTATAGAAGGGCAATATCAACAGCTAATAAAAACAACGGCAGATATTGCACATCATCATTTTAATAATCAAAATTTAAGCGTTGATATATGGGGTGATGTGTATTCAATAAATGCTATTGATTGCCAGCAAGGCGATGTAGCTGAGCTTATAGCTAATCAGTATTTAATTGGTAACTTAAGTGAGTTATGTAGCCAATTAAATGGCTATTTTGCATTTGTTATTTTTGATAAACAAACACAAAAAATAACCCTGGTAACCGATCGCTTTGGTATAAAACCACTTTATATGTGGGATGATAATAATTTAGTTAAAGGCTTTGCAAGCGAACCTAAAGCGCTTGTGTTAAACCCTGACTATAAGCAACAAATTGATCTCAATGCTCTTAAAACGTTTGTTGATGTAGGGCATATGCTCGGTACACAAACCTTGTTTAGTAATATTAAACGTTTAGCCCCAGCTTCAATAACAACTATTAATATGACTACTTTACAATATGACACCGCTCAATATTGGAGTTGGGCCGATATTAAAACAAATAATACAATAACGTTTGATGAGGCAATAGATGATGCTTATACCTTATTTGATAATGCAGTTTCGCGCTGCTTAAAAACAATTAAGCAACCAACTCTTGCTATAACGTTAAGCGGCGGGCTTGATTCTCGCGTGTTACTAGCCGCTGCAAAAGAGCATTTTAAAGGCACAATAAAAACCTATACCTTTGGTGAAGCAGGCTGCGATGATGCTGTATTGGCAAAACAAGTAGCACAGCTTGCGGGTGTATCTAATCAATTGGTAAGTATTGATGAGCATAACTGGTTTGAAGGACGTGAGCAGGGTGTATGGCTAACCGATGGCTTAAAAAACATTTTACATATGCATGCGTTAAGTTCGGTAAGTAATATTTCAGCTGATTCTAATTATTTACTTAACGGTTATTTAGGTGATGTTACCTTTGGTGGTAGTTATTTATTTGCTGAGGATAAATCATCACTTTCACAACAGCAACGATTAGCCCTGCGTTACTTTGAACATACTCCCTATGCCAATATAACAGATGATTATTTTAAACACGCTAATGACGACCCTGTTTTAATTTATAACCGGGGTGTGCGCTTTATTGGTGCTGGTAGTGATTTACTAAGCCATGAACTACATAATTTAAAACCCTTTATGGATAATGACTTAGTGGAATTTTTGTATTCGTTACCTGATGAATATCGCCGTAACGGCAAGCTTTATCATGCGATGTTACTGCGTTATTACCCTGATTACTTTAAAACGATTGCGTGGCAGCAAACAGGAAAGCCGATTTCGTTGCAATCAACAAGTGTTGAGCCTGCAAGAAGCCCTGTAAAGCAACGCTTAAAAGGTTTAATTAAAGGCTCTGCTTTTGAAGCGCTAGCTCGTAAATTATACCGAAACGTAACACCCAAAAGGCATTATGTTGCTTATGATACGTGGTTAAGAGAGCCACAATTTAAACACTTTGTGAAAAAAACCTTATGTAAAGACAATAGTGAAGTTAAAAAGTTATTAGGCAGTGAGTTTGTAGATGAAACTGTGAATAGTTTTTTTACCATGAGCGATACAGTAAAACCTGAAAAAATAGGTAGTTTATTAACTGTGGAGCTTTATTTAAAACGCTTACAGTGAAATTTCAAGTGCGCGCGAATATGGTAAACGCAAGATTATTTTGCGATAATAACCTGCTGCGTTTACACGTTATATTTAGTAAACAAAAAATAAATAAGTAGAGATAAAGGCTTTTAATGAAAACTATTGTTGTTACGGGTGGCGCAGGATTTATTGGTAGTGCTGTGATTCGTTTTTTAATAAACGAGACACCACATAAAGTAATTAATTTAGATAAGCTAACTTACGCAGGTAATTTACAGTCATTAAAAAGCATTGATAGCTCTAAGCGGTATACTTTTGTAAAAGGCGATATTTGCGACCGAGTGCACCTAAATAGCATTTTTAAAACCTATCAGCCTGACATAATAATGCATTTAGCGGCTGAGTCTCACGTTGATCGCTCTATTGATGGTCCCGGTGACTTTATTCAAACGAACATTGTAGGAACGTATACCTTGCTTGAAGCGGCACGTGAGTATTGGTGCACACTAAATGATACCGCTAAAGCTGGTTTTAGGTTTCATCATATTTCTACAGACGAAGTGTATGGTGATTTACCCCATCCTGATGATGTGAAGGGTGAAGCGGAAAGTGTGAAGAGTGAAAACACCTCTTACTTAACACCTAGCACTTCTCAAAATTTACCACTGTTTACCGAACAAACAGCGTACGCACCAAGCAGCCCATACTCTGCCAGTAAAGCGAGTTCTGACCATTTAGTAAGAGCATGGCAACGTACATACGGGTTACCCGTTGTTATTACTAATTGTTCGAATAACTATGGGCCGTTCCATTTTCCAGAAAAACTCATCCCATTGGTTATTTTAAATGCGTTAGAAGGTAAAGCATTGCCTATTTATGGCGATGGTTCACAAATTAGAGATTGGCTATATGTTGAGGATCATGCCCGCGCACTATATAAAGTGGCTACCGAGGGTAAAGTGGACGAAACGTATAATATTGGCGGCCATAATGAAAAAACCAATCTTGAAGTGGTCACCACTATTTGTTTAGAGCTGGATAAGCTTATTGAAAAAAAACCACGTAACCTAACATCATTTAAAGAGCTAATAACGTTTGTAAAAGATAGACCAGGACATGACAGACGTTATGCAATAGATGCATCAAAAATAGATAGTCAACTTAATTGGCAACCGCAAGAAACGTTTGAGTCGGGTATTAGTAAAACAATAATGTGGTACTTAGAGAACCTTGATTGGTGTAAGCAAGTACAAGCCGGAACTTATCAGCGAGAACGTTTAGGAGAAAACACATGAAAGGAATAATTTTAGCTGGCGGCAGTGGTTCTAGACTACACCCAATTACGCTAGGAGTTTCAAAGCAAATTTTACCTGTTTATGATAAACCGATGATTTATTATCCACTGTCGGTATTAATGCTTGCTGGCATTAAAGATATTTTGATTATTACGACTCCACATGATCAGGCTCAATTTAAAGCTCTGCTCGGTGATGGTAGTAATTTTGGTATAAATCTGACGTATGCAATTCAAGAAAAACCAGAAGGATTAGCTCAAGCCTTTATAATTGGTGAGGACTTTATTGGCCAAGATTCAGTTTGCTTGATTTTAGGCGATAATATTTTTTATGGTGCTAATTTTTCACCTAAATTAAAAGCGATGGCAAAAATTGAGCAAGGAGCATGCGTTTTTGCTTATCAAGTAAACGACCCTGAACGCTTTGGTGTGGTAGAGGTTGATGAACACTTTAATGGTATTTCAATTGAAGAGAAACCATTAAATCCAAAGTCTAATTATGCTGTTACTGGATTGTATTTTTATGACAACTCGGTAATACAAAAAGCGAAGCAAGTTGAACCTTCTGAGCGCGGTGAGCTAGAAATTACAGCAATTAACCAAGCATACTTAGAAGATAAAAATTTAAAAGTTGAAGTATTAGGGCGCGGCTTTGCCTGGTTAGACACCGGCACTCACGATAGCTTAATGGAGGCGTCGTTGTTTGTTCAAACGGTTGAAAAACGACAAGGCTTTAAAATTGCTTGCTTACAAGAAATTGCTTATACGCAAGATTGGTTAACAAAAGATGCACTTGTGGAGCAGGGGCACGCACTTAATAAAACTGGTTACGGTCAGTACCTTTTAAAACTGGCAGCAGGAACACATTAATGTCTCAAAATTTAAATCAGTTTCCAACACCAAACTCAGACAATAGTAATGCACTTGACCTTGTTGAGTTATGGCTAATTTTATGGAACAAAAAGTGGCTGATTATTGTGCTGTCTTTTTTATCTTGTGCAGGTATTTTGGCGTATTCATTAACGCTTCCTAATATGTATAAATCGTCAGTGTTACTTTCCCCTCAGCAAGAGCAGCAAAGCAGTGGCTTATCTTCTTTAGCAGGCCAGTTTGGAGGGTTAGCTAGCGTAGCCGGTATTAATTTAGGCGGCTCAAGTGACAAAACAGCTGTTTATTTAGAAATAATTAAATCAAAAGATTTTTTATATAAATTTATCGAAAAAAATAATGTAAAAGTAAACTTATTTGCAGCAAAAAAGTGGGACAAAGATACTGAGGAACTTGAGCTTGATGATACTATTTATAAAAATGGTAAGTGGTTAGTTGACGAAGAAACCCAAAAGACACTTGAGCCGACTTTGTACGAAGCGTATGAATATTTTGTAAAAAAACTAACAGTTAAAGAAGACAAAGTAACAGGATTGGTTGAAATTTCGTATGAGCATATTGATCCGCGTATTGCTAAAACGTATGTCGAAAACATCGTTACGCTAATTAATAAATCAGTAAGAGAGCGCGAAATAGCGGAAAACAAAGAAAGTATTAAATATCTCAATGAAGAATTAGCCAATACCAATATAGCTGAAATGCAAAACGTTTTTTACACTATTATTGAAGAGCAAACAAAGTCTATGCTGCTTGCCAAAGTGAGAAAAGAGTTTGCATTTAAGGTAATAGAAAGCCCTATTGTTGAAGAGCAAAAGTCGTCTCCGAACAGAGCTGTTATATGTATTCTAGGAGCTGTTTTTTCGGTGTTTTTTATATGTATTACTGTATTGCTTATACACTTTATTCGTGAGAATAAGTCCTCAAATGCACGTTCTTAATATATGAACTTGCGAGTTAACATATTGAATAGTAGTAATGATACAAATACTTTAAACGTATATAACAAAGTAAACGCTAAGTTATACATTTCTAGCTGCCTATTGCTTTTAGGCTGGTTATTTTTACCGTTTATTTTGTGGGTCCTTGGGCTTTTTTTGTATGCATTTGCCGTAAAAAAAACGCGTTTAGATAATTTGTTAGTTGGTGTTATTTCTGTATCGTTAAGTATGTTAATAGCCTCAAGGTTTATAGGTTATTTGTGGGGTGGCTCTGACGATATGCCGTCATATTTAATGGCTTATGATCGCTATGATGAACTCTCTGGAATGCTTAGCGTATCATTATTATATGCTAAGCATGGTGATGCCTTATTTGGATTTTATAGCTGGGCTGTAGCCTGGTTTACCGATAACGATATTTTTACATATTATTTTTTATCCGTATTAATCACTTATGGATTAATCTGGAAATTTTGTAAGTTAGTTGATGGACCAAGCCCGCTATTATGTTTTTTACTGATTATTTTGTTTTATAAATTTTTTCAGTTTCAGTGGCACTTGATACGTACATGCATGGCAGTTCCTATTTTACTTATGGGAGTTTGGTATGCGCAAAAAAATAAAAAACATGGCAGCCTTATTTTTATTTTAGGGGGGCTTGTTCACTTTTCTACGTTTATTTTATTACTTCCTTTACTTATTTTTAGTAAACATTTAACTCGCCGCTGGAGTGCGTCACAACTTATTGTCATATTTTTAGGGTTTATATTAGTGGCTCTAGTGGGCGTAGTTAGCATTAAAGTACTCGGCTCTGTGGTTAATAATTATATGGTGAATAAAATACTGACGCGATTAGTATTTGAACCTAATTTTTCAAAGCTTCCTTCGTTGTTGTTTTTTATTGTTGTGAACCTTATTGCACTACCCGGTTATTTAAAAACCAATAATGTTGCTTATTTAAGGTTGTTTAACATGATGAGTTACTTAACCTTACTCAGCTCGGTGGCACTGTTTTTTATAGGTGAGGAGTTGCATCGTATTTTTCTACCTTTGTACTTACTTTACGCACCAATGCTACTTTTTGCTTTGCAATATATAAAACCTAAGTCGATCACAGGCGTATTTTTGTTTTTATTGATGGGTTTTCATATAGCTGCTTTTTCATATGTAGTGCTAATAAACGAAAGTAAATTTTTTTATAAAGGTGATAAACATATCCACCCATTAGAGAGGCGTGGCTTTGATTACCTTGTGATGTTTAAGCACTATTGGAACACCGAAGTTATTTATTATGATGGATACCGTAATAAATAGTTGTACCCTCTTATTTAGGCCTAAATATGAATAAATTAGTTACAGTTATAATACCTACCTTTAAGCGCGCAGAGGCTTTATTAAAAGCGATTGAAAGTGTTAAAAGTCAAACTTATTCATGTTTGGAAATTATTGTTGTTGATGATAATGACCCTTCAGGTGAAGACAGACGTTTAACAGCTGATATTATGGCTGGATACGCTAACGATGAGCGCATTCATTATATACGCCACGATAAAAATAAAGGCGCTTGCCAAGCTAGAAACACAGGTTTAGATGCAGCCAAAGGTGAGTATGTTGCTTTTTTAGACGATGATGATTTATGGGTTGATACAAAATTAGAGACTCAAGTGGCTGCTTTAAATTCGAGCGATGCAGATATTTGCTATTCAGATATGTTTTTAGAATATCAAGGCTGGAAGCGGTATTTTACTTGTGTAAGCGATGATGATTTTTATTTGTCTCTGCTAAAGCAAGGCTTTGGGATTTGTACCTCCGTTTTACTTATATCAACAACAGCTATCCGATCAATTAATGGCTTTGATAGCAACTTACCCAGCATGCAAGACTATGACTTATTACTTCGACTAGCAAAAAAATACAAAGCAATACATATTGCGCAGCCTTTGATCACCTATCAGTTAGCGGATGATGGTATATCGTGTAACCCAATTTCAAAAGCGAATGGGCATAGGGCGGTTATTGCTAAATATGAGGCTGAGTATATAAGTTTAGGTTTAAAGAAAGGCCTTGCGCGTCAATATGAAAGCCTTGCTGATTTTGAGCTAAGAAGTGGTAATCGTACTACTGCAATAACACATTATTTTAAAGCCCTAAAAATGTCACCCCTATCAATGCGCGTATTTGCGAAACTGGTACTTGGCAGTCTTTTTGGTAAAAAGCCACTTGAGTACTATTTATTGAAACGTCAGCAGCGTTCTTCAGTCAGTATGACTACTTCGGATTATTAAGGGGCATTTGATGCGTGGCATGTATATTAATTGCGATAAAGAACGACTACCGTCGTCACTTTATTTGACTAAAAACAATAGCCGTATTTTCGATTTTCCACATGCGTGTAGAGTCACCGGTTGCATTGTATATGACGAGGAAAATTGGTCGCAATTACCGTATGAGCATATAGAGCATAATATTTTTATTATGTCAGGCTGGTTTATTTATAAAGAGCAGCTAAACCCATTAACTCTTTTAGCTAACGATATAGTGGCACAAGGAATTGACGTTTTAAATAATGTTTTGACTGGTGTGTTTACGCTTTTTTGGCAAAATGAGCACGAAGAGTTTGTTTTTACCGATCCGCTTGGTTTATCAACGCACTTTATCGACAAGCTATCGACTGAGTTACGTGTTGCCCCTAGCGTTAAAGTGTTAAAAAATGATTCGCATCATCTCAACCATGACATGCAATGTATTTTAAATAAGAAAAACCACTTGTTTGGTAATTACACTCTTTTTGATGGCTTGCAGAGGCTAACCCCTGGGAGCTGTGTTGGAGTGATGAGTGAGCGCTCTTATTTCGTATTTCATGAAGCTAAGCCTTTAGATTCATTAGCTGACGCTGTTAAAAAGTTAACTTCACTTTGGCAAGAGCACTCTAAAATATTACCTATCAGTAGCGGCCTTGATTCTAGGTATTTATTGGCAAATGGCACTTATAAATATGGCTTTACTTATGGGCCAGATAACTCACCAGAGAGAGAAATAGCTGCCAGCTTTAGTGAGGATTTTAAAACGTATTTAGCTTTTGATTATAGTGAGCAACCATTACATGAACAAGAGCAGGCTATTTTAGATGAAATGGCTTTTGGCACACTCAACCCTATTCCAAGGCTATTAACTAATTATAGTTTTGTAGCACAACACTTTGAACAAGCAAAAATATTTTTTGATGGTTATTTAGGTGATTTATTTCAGCGTGGCACTTATATAAATTTTAAAGGCAAAAGAGGTGAAGTTTTAAAGTTATTTCCGTTTATTTATAGTGTGATTAATTTTAAGGCAAAAACTTTAATGCGTTTAAGGTACAAAGAGTTAACCGATAAAGAATTTACTATTTTGTGGCAAGACTTTGTTCAACGTACAGATAGCCTAGCGTTAACGGATTACCAAAAAGTGACTTATTATGAGTTTTTATATGGGAGAGGTGGCAGATATACTATTTTTGGCAGTAATATTTTAGCTGCGCAATTTTTTACTGTTGTTTCACCTTTTGCTGCAAGGGGGATCTTTGATTCTTTTATACAGCAAGATTACGCTAAAGCGGTTCGCTACCGAGCGCTTAAAAAAATATGGAGCAAAGTGGCTGTAAAGTATAAAAAAATCAAAGTTGAATCAGGATATACTCCACTATCAAACCCCGTAACAATTCCATCTATACAATTGATTTATAGGCTAATGTTCCATTTTATTCCATCACGTGCAAATTATGGCGTAAAAAACAAGCGTATGGAAAATAAAAAAAAATGAAAAAAGCAATACGTGTACTACTGCTGTCTAATATGGGGCCAAGCAAAAATAAACCTAATTCAGGGCGATTTATAATGAACCAGTATACTAGCCTAAAAAAGTATACTGATTTAGATATGAATTACTTTTATCTAGATCAAGAAAAGAAGTCTGGTTTATTGCGCTTATTTCGATATCCTCTTTTTGCACTTCATTTTTTATTTAAATATATTTTTTCGGTAAAAAAATTAGACATTATTCATGTTCATTTTTTCTTCCCTAATATTTTGTTAGCTATTACTTACAAAATACTAAGAAATTGGAAAGTTAAAATTGCTGTAACTTTTCATGGTAGTGATATTTATAGTTATTCCCCCCCTAGTGGAATATACAAAAAGTGTATTGATTTTGTTGATGAATCAATTTTTGTAAGCGATGAACTAAAAGCACGCTTTTTTAAGCAAGTACCTTGCACTGTATTAAGCGCTGGTGTGAATGAGGTTTTTTATCAAAAACATGAAAAAAGTAGCTTTAAAGAGAAGCAGTATGATGTTGTGTTTGTGGGCCAGCTTGACAAAAATAAAGGAATTGAAAGACTGGAGAAGATTTTAATCGCATTTCCTTGTAAAATACGTGTGGCAATAGTAGGGGATGGCGATAATACGTTTATAGAGCGTGTTAAAAATAATAAAAATGTGAGCATTTCATATTTTAATAGCTGTAACCCGCAGCAGTTGGTTACAATTTATAACTCAAGTTCTATGTTGATTAATTTATCATATAATGAATCGTTTGGCTTGGTGATGAGTGAGGCTATGGCATGCGGTGCTTTAGTTGTGGCCACTCAAACAGATGGCGCTAGTACGCAAGTAGCAGATGGAAAAAACGGTTTTTTAATACCAAATCAAGACGGCAGTGTTTGTTCAAGTACTATTAATGCAATACAACGTATTTTAAGCATGTCAGAAAAACAATATGCAAGCATGAGTGATAGTGCAACTAATACAGCACAAAAATATCGTTTATCGGTGGTTGCAAAGCAAATATTTAATATGTACACCAAGTTACAAGCGAAAAACTTTAATGATAAATAAAGTAAATATAGGCGGCATTGATGTTGCTGCTTACCAATCCATAGATGAACTTATAAGCTCGTCAATTTTGACAACTCAGGGTATACAACCTGGCGTGGGTATAGCAATTAACCCAGAAAAGATTATGGCCGCAAAAAACGATCCTTATATTATGAGTATTTTGCAAAATGCAACACTTCGTTATCCTGACGGTATTGGTGTGTCTTATGTTATGCAAAAGCGTTTAGGTTCAAAAGTTGCTAGAATTCCTGGCTGTGAATTATGGGAGCGTTTAATGCTTCGTTCTGTTGAGCAGCAAATACCCGTTTTTTTACTTGGTGCAACCCAAAGTACAGTGCTACAAACTTATGAAAAATTAACATCGCTAGGTGTTGATGTTGTAGGCTATAAAGATGGTTATTTCACTAAAGAACAAGAGCAATCCGTTATTGATGAAATTATAAAGTCTGGTGCTAAGGTAGTTAGTGTAGCATTAGGTTCTCCACGACAAGAGTTATTTATTTTTGAATGTATTAAGTATGCGCCAGATTCTTTTTTTATGGGCGTAGGTGGTACTTATGATGTTTTTACAAACAATGTAAAACGTGCACCTCTATTTTTTAGAACCTTGAATTTAGAGTGGTTATTTAGATTGCTATCACAACCATCGCGCCTATTTCGTCAAGGTAATTTACTCAAATATATATATTACTATTTAACAAAAAAAATATAGTAACTTATACGCGCAAATTCACTTTGTTTAATTCAGATTTTGAGGTTTTAATGTTATTTAGAAATGTATCTGTTATTGGTTTAGGTTATATAGGTTTGCCAACCGCTGCGGTGATAGCATCGCGCGGTGTAAATGTAATTGGTGTTGATGTTAGTCAACATGCTGTTGATACTATAAACGCTGGTAATGTACATATTGTTGAACCCGACTTAGATATTGTTGTGCGCAGCGTAGTAAAAGCCGGTAATTTACGTGCGACTACGCAAGCTGAAAAAGCAGATGCGTTTATGGTAGCAGTGCCTACTCCATTTAAAGATAACTACGAAGCCGATCTTACTTACATTGAGTCTGCAGCTAACGCAATTGCACCTGTGCTCGAAAAGGGGAACTTAGTTATTTTAGAGTCGACCTCACCGGTAGGTGCGACTGAGAAGCTTGCTAAGTGGTTAGAACAAGCGCGCCCGGATTTAACTTTTCCGCAAACCCATGGTGATAATGCAGATATAAAAATAGCGCATTGCCCTGAACGTGTATTACCTGGTCATGTACTGCGTGAGCTTGTTGAAAACGATCGCGTTATTGGTGGTATGTCGCAGGCTTGTTCTGAGAAAGCGATATCACTTTATAAAATATTTGTAAAAGGCGAATGCTTACTCACAAATGCACGTACTGCTGAAATGGCTAAGTTGACAGAAAACTCATTTCGAGATGTAAATATTGCTTTTGCAAATGAATTATCGATGATATGTGATGAATTAGATATAAACGTGTGGGAACTCATTAAATTGGCTAATCGCCACCCTAGAGTTAATATTTTGAACCCCGGGCCGGGTGTAGGTGGGCATTGTATAGCTGTTGACCCTTGGTTTATTGTGAGTTCAGCGCCTGATACAGCTAAGCTGATTCGTCAAGCTCGTGAAGTTAATGACAGCAAGCCTCATTATGTATTAAATCAAATTATTGAAGCCGCTGAGCAGTTTAAAAAACCAGTTGTTGCTTGCTTAGGAATTGCTTTCAAAGCCGATATTGATGATTTGCGCGAAAGCCCTGCACTTGATATTACTAAAATGTTGGCTCAACAAAATATAGCTAAAGTGCTGGTAGTAGAACCTAATATAAATAAGCTACCAGAGTCATTAACCGAACTAGGTGTAGAGTTGGTAAGTCTTGAAACTGCACTGGAATTGAGTAATACGCTAGCTGTTTTAGTCGATCATAAGCAATTTAAAGCTATCGCCCCTGAATTGGTTGCTAAAAAAGCAGTTGTAGATAGTCGCGGTATTTTTTAATTTAAAAAATGTAGAAAGCTTGCCGAATTTAGTCCGCAGGCTTTTGCTAGGAAAGTAAATGAAAGTTTTAACTGTATTTGGTACCCGCCCTGAAGCTATTAAAATGGCACCATTGGTATTAGCGTTAGCGCAAGAGCCTGCTATTGAATCTAAAGTGTGTGTTACTGCACAGCACCGAGAAATGTTAGATCAAGTACTCGAACTTTTTGAAATTACTCCTGATTATGATTTAAATATAATGAAAGCAGGTCAAGATCTCTACGATATTACCAGTAAGATATTACTCGGTTTACGTGATGTGCTAGATGACTTTAAACCTGACTGGGTATTAGTGCATGGCGATACAACAACAACATTTTCAGCATCAATAGCTGCATTTTATAAGCAAGTAAATATAGGGCATATTGAGGCTGGTCTGCGAACAGGTAATTTATATAGCCCATGGCCAGAAGAAGCAAATCGTACATTAACAAGCGTCTTAACAGCGAAGCATTTCGCGCCTACACAAGCCTCTGCAGATAATTTATTACGTGAGCATATTGCTGATTCTTCAATCGTCATTACGGGTAATACCGTGATTGATGCATTATTAAAAGTAAAGCAGGAAGTTCTTTCCAAAGAAAGTGTTCAGCAGCAAATGAATGCAAAATTTACTCACATAGTAGATAAACCATATATTTTAGTCACGGGCCACCGCCGTGAAAGCTTTGGTGGCGGGTTTGAACGTATATGTGAATCTATTTCTCAACTTGCAACTAAGTATCCTGATTTCAATTTTGTTTATCCTGTGCATTTAAATCCAAATGTACAAGAGCCTGTTAACCGACTTTTAGCCGACAAAGATAATGTTAAGCTTATCGACCCTCAAGATTACTTACCTTTTGTGTTTTTAATGGATAAATCATACTTAATCCTTACTGATTCGGGTGGTGTTCAGGAGGAAGCTCCTAGTTTAGGTAAGCCGGTGTTGGTTATGCGTGAGACAACCGAACGACCAGAAGCTGTTGCTGCCGGTACGGTAAAGTTAGTGGGTACTGATGTGGATAAAATAGTTGATGCAGTAAGTGAACTTATTGAAAACCCATCACTTTATAAAGAAATGAGTGTAGCGCATAATCCATATGGTGATGGTTTATCAAGCCAGCGTATTATTAATAGCCTACTGGGTAAATAGTCAAAGGGAATAAATATGAGGATAGCTGTCGTAGGTACAGGGTATGTTGGGCTTTCAAACGCCGTGCTGTTATCACAGCACAATGAGGTTGTTGCTTTAGATATAGATGAGCAAAAAATAGCACTTTTAAATAATAAGCAGTCGCCTATTGTAGATGCTGAGATTAGCGCGTTTTTAACGCGCAGTGATTTAGACTTTACAGCCACTATAGATAAAGTAGCTGCTTATAAAAATGCCGAGTTTGTAATAATTGCTACACCCACTGATTACGATGTTGAAAATAACTACTTTAATACGAGTACTGTAGAAGCTGTAATTAAAGAGACTATAGCGTATAACCCAAATGCAGTTATGGTCATTAAATCGACGGTGCCTGTTGGCTTTACGCAAAGTATTAAAGAAAAATTTGGAATTAGTAATTTAATATTTTCACCAGAATTTTTGCGTGAAGGCAAAGCGCTGCACGATAACTTATATCCATCACGTATTGTTGTTGGTGAGCAAAGTGAGCGCGCAACAGTATTTGCTAATTTACTTAAGCAAGGCGCTATAAAAGAAGATATTGAAGTACTGTTTACTGATTCAACAGAAGCGGAAGCTATTAAGTTATTCTCAAATACTTACTTAGCAATGCGCGTCGCTTATTTTAATGAACTTGACAGCTACGCTGAAGCACATGGATTAAACTCTAAGCAAATAATACAAGGTGTTAGTTTAGACCCTCGTATTGGTAATCATTATAACAACCCATCATTTGGTTATGGCGGTTATTGTTTGCCAAAAGATACGAAACAATTACGAGCAAATTACGCAAATGTACCTAATAATATTATTGGTGCAATTGTTGATGCCAATACTACACGTAAAGATTTTATTGCTGATTCAATAATTAAACGAAATCCTAAAGTGGTTGGTGTGTATCGTTTAGTAATGAAAACAGGTTCGGATAATTTTAGAGCTTCTGCTATTCAAGGGATTATGAAGCGAATTAAAGCGAAAGGTATTGAGGTTGTTGTATACGAACCAGTCCTTGAAGAGAATGAGTTTTATCACTCTCGTGTAATTAAAGATTTAAATGAATTTAAGCAAATGTCAGACGTTGTTGTTTCAAACCGTATGGTAGAAGAGTTAAGCGATATTGCAGATAAAGTTTACACTCGAGATTTATTTGGTAGCGATTAATAAACAAAGTTTAAAGACTAAAGGTTAAAGGTTAAAGACTAAAGTTTAAAGACGAAAGGTTAAATGTTAAAGACTAAAGGCTAAAGTATAAGTCAAAAACTAAGGTGAATTTATATTAGGGGGCGTTGTGCAATTTGAGGACTTAAATGTATGGCAGCGCTCTGCCGATTTAGCTTGTGAAGTTTTTATTTATTTTAAGGCAAGTAAGCAATTTGGTTTAAAAGATCAAATTACACGCTCAGCATTATCAATTTCATCAAATATTGCGGAGGGTTATGAGAGAAAGACAGCTAAAGATTACTGCCGTTTTCTCTCTTACTCTAAAGGTAGCTGTGGTGAGCTTCGCTCACAAATATATATTGCCTTAAAAATTGGTGAGGTTGATACAAAAACAGCAGAAACCTGGATAGAAGAGTCTAGGCAGTTATCAAAGATGATATCTGCCTTAATGAAAACTATTGAAACTTGGGATTAGGCTTTTAGTCTTCAACTTTCAACTTTCAACTTTCAACTTTCAACTTTCAACTTTCAACTTTATCAGCTTAAAGATTAGGAAATTATGAAATATTTAGTAACGGGTGCTGCTGGTTTTATTGGGGCGGCAACATGCCAAAAATTGTTAGCGGCCGGCCATGTAGTCGTTGGTATTGATAACCTTAATGACTATTACGATGTAAATTTAAAACTAGCTCGTTTAGCGCAGTTTGAAAACCATGAAGCATTTACATTTATTAAGCTTGATATAAGTGAACGCCCAGCAATGAGCGAGTTATTTAAAGCACAGCAGTTTGATAAAGTAATCCATTTAGCGGCGCAAGCCGGTGTTAGGTATTCAATAGAAAACCCTGATGCTTATGCAGACTCTAACTTAGTAGGGCACTTAAATGTGCTTGAAGGGTGTCGTAATAATAAAGTTAAGCACTTGGTTTATGCTTCATCGAGCTCTGTATATGGCTTAAACGAAAAAACACCGTTTGAAACAACTGACAGTGTTGATCATCCTGTGTCGTTTTATGCTGCAACTAAAAAAGCGAATGAGCTAATGGCACATAGCTATTCTCACTTGTATAGCTTACCTACAACAGGGCTGCGCTTTTTTACTGTTTATGGTCCATGGGGTCGCCCAGATATGGCACCGTATATTTTTACTAAAAAAATACTTGCTGGTGACACGATTGACATAAACAACAATGGCGATATGTGGCGTGACTTTACTTACATAGACGACATAGTAGAAGGCGTTGTACGTGCAGCCGATGTTATACCCGCTGCAAACCCTGATTGGAGAGTAGAAACTGGCTCGCCAGCATCTAGTTCTGCCCCTTATTCGGTTTATAACATTGGTCACGGTAGCCCAATAAATTTAATGAAGTTTATTGAAGCTATTGAGGCTGAGCTCGGTACTGAAGCTAAAAAGAACTTCCGTGAAATGCAATCAGGTGATGTTTATAAAACCTTTGCCGACACTACAGATTTATTTAATGCGACAGGCTATAAAGCGCAGGTTGATGTTAAGCAAGGTGTTAACGAATTAGTTAAGTGGTATAAAGATTTTTATAAATAAAAGTTACAATTTGTAAGTCATTTAAAAACACTGTTCTCAATTTGAGACAGTGTTTTTTATTGGCTTTAAATTACTTGAGCGCAAAGCAAATTCGTACCTACAGGGTTGTATATTGTAAACTCCCGCCTACGGGTTAGGTGATATTTGTGGGCGGGGCTTTACGCCGCGCTTGTTGAGTTGTTTTATGGATGCGTGAAGGTAAACTCTCAAGAGCTGCGCGAGGTAAACTCCCGCCTACGGGGTGGTGTTATTTGTGGGCGGGGCTTTATGCCGCGCTTGTTGAGTTGTTTTATGGATGCATGAAGGTAAACTCTCAAGAGCTGCGCGAGGTAAACTCTCAAGAGCTGCGCGAGGTAAACTCCCGCCTACAGATTACGGGGCGCGTTTTATTTGTGGGCGGGGCTTTATGCCGCGCTTTTTTTTAGCTTATGTTTTATTTGCACGAGGTAAATTCCGCGATAAGACCTGCGCGAGGTAAACTCCCGCCTACGGGGTGGTGTTATTTGTGGGCGGGGCTTTACGCCGCGCTTGTTGAGTTGTTTTATGGATGCGTGAAGGTAAACTTTCAAGAGCTGTGCGAGGTAAACTCTCAAGAGCTGCGCGAGGTAAACTCCCGCCTACGGGGTGGTGTTATTTGTGGGCGGGGCTTTACGCCGCGCTTGTTGAGTTGTTTTATGGATGCGTGAAGGTAAACTTTCAAGAGCTGTGCGAGGTAAACTCTCAAGAGCTGCGCGAGGTAAACTCCCGCCTACGGGGTGGTGTTATTTGTGGGCGGGGCTTTACGCCGCGCTTGTTGAGTTGTTTTATGGATGCGTGAAGGTAAACTTTCAAGAGCTGTGCGAGGTAAACTCTCAAGAGCTGCGCGAGGTAAACTCCCGCCTACGGGTTAGGTGATATTTGTAGGCGGGTTTTTTAATCGTTTTAGTAAAGCTAAACTTTAAATTCGTCTACCGACAAGCGTAGTTCTTCGGCAAGTTTTGCTACTTCTGAGCTTGAAATGTTGGTTTGGTTTGCGCCTTCGGCTGTTTGCTCTGCTATGGCTACAATCGACTCAAGGCGTTCGCTAATTTCTTGTGCTACTTGTTGTTGCTCAAGCGCTGCTGTCGAAATTTCTTCACTTACATCGTGGGCTTGCGAAACCGCAAATGTAATTGAATCAAGTGCACTGCTTGCTAGGTCTGTTTGCTCAACACACGATACCGCACGTTGCTTACCTTTACTCATTGCCGTTACTGCGGCTTCTGCGCCTGTTTGAAGAGACTCAATCATTGATTGTATCTCTTGGGTCGATTCTTGAGTTTTACTCGCTAGTGAGCGTACTTCGTCTGCTACAACAGCAAAGCCTCGGCCATATTCACCAGCACGTGCGGCTTCAATTGCGGCATTTAGTGCAAGTAGGTTAGTTTGATCCGCTATACCGCGTATTACATCTAAAATGCTGCCTATTGATGCGCTATCTTGATGTAGTTTATTAATAACTTGCGAAGCGTCGTCTACTTCACGAGCAAGCTGTTCAATAGTTGCTTTATTGTTGTTCGAAATACCTTTGACACGTTCAGCTTCTTTGTCAGCGTTTTTAATTTCGCTAAGTGCTTGTTGAGCGCTGTTGCTAACCGTTTGCGATGTACTGCTCATTTCGGTTGTTGCCGTTGCTGCTTGTTCAACTTGTGCTTGCTGATTACGAATTGCTTGGCTTGATTCTGCGGTAATGGCAGATGTTTGCTCTGATGCTGCTGCAAGCTGAGTAGAACGCGAAATAATGCCTTTAATTAAGCTGCGTAGGCTATCAATTAATGTATTACAACTTTTAGATAGTTCGCCAAATTCGTCTTTAGCGCTGTCGTCTAATCGTTGTGTCATGTCGCCACTGGCAACAATATCTAAAATACGGTTAACTTCAGCAAGGGGCTTAGTAATGCGGCTAACGGTAATAATAGCAATCGCGATAGCTAATAGAGTGGCTATAATCATACCAACCCAGGTCCACAAATTAGCTGAATCTACGTCGCTACGTACACCTTGCTGTAATTTAAACGCAACGTCACTTGCTTGATTAACTAGCTCATCAATTTGGTTAAGTGCCATTTTGGTTGCTTGCTCCGACTGGGCAAGTTCTGCTTGCGTAAGCGTAATCGAATCAATTAAACGCTTTTTATTTGCAGCTAAACTGTTACTACCTTTGATATTACTTTCTAAGGTATCAACATATTCTTTTAGGCTTGAATATAAATCGCTATGAGTTTGCTCTATTGCGGGCTGAATTAACGCAACGGTACGTACTACTTCTTCTAAGTAATACGTTTGCTCGTTTTTAACGATGTCGAGTGTATTAAGCGTTTTAACGGTTAGCATGTCGGTGCTGTTACTAACTACCGACATAAAGTTATTTTCTAGATTGTTTGCAGCTTGATAAGCTCGCGGGTGGTTTTGCTCAAACCCATCAATGTCGATAATATCAAGTACTACTGAGTTTGCATCTTCAGCTGTAAGCTCAATGTTTTCAAGTTGTGCTTTTAAAGCCTTGGTAAGTGCAAGCTGTTTGCTTTTATCTTCTAATAAATTTTCAACAGTACTTAAAAAGCTTAAATAGGTTTTTTCTACGTTTTGGCTGCTTTGATTTAGTGCTGCATCGTTTTTTACTACGTCTTGAAGTTCACGGTGCAAAGTGCTGAATAGCTGTTTTTGCTCAAGGACTTGTGATTTTATTGGTGCGAGCTCACTTGCTGATGAAGTGTAAAAGCTCGCTTGAGCGGCTTTACTCATTAAAATAAATTCGGCTTGTAGTTCAGAGCTTTTATTTAATGCAGGAAGTGATAGTTGGTTCACCTTTTGAGTAGAACGATCGATGTTTGCTATTTTTATTAAGGAATTACCACCAATTATTAATAATAATAAGGTGATAAATATAAAACCACCCCAAATACGTTGGCTTACTGTCAGGTTCATAAGATTTCCACTCAAAAGTACTTCAATTAAGACTTATCGGCTTTAATTAAGATAAGTTAAGTAATTAAAATCAATTACTTTAACTAATTTTAACTATTAATTGATAAATCTAACAGATGTATTAGTTTTTTTCAGTTTATTTAGATGAAAGGAGGGATTTTTCTACAATTACTTTTTTAGTACTTAGCTCCATTAACGTCATGGTGTTACCCCATACACAACCGGTATCTAGAGCATGAACGCGTGAATTACCCGTTTTACCTTCAAGTGCTGCCCAGTGGCCAAAAATAATATCGTGTTTAGTTTTAGCAATATTAGGGTGGTTAAACCACGGTGTTAATATTTGGCTATCGGTTACTGCGCCCTTTGCATTAAGCTCAAGTTTGTTGTCACTCGTTAAAAAGCGCATGCGGGTAAAATAGTTAACTATGTATCTAAATTTTTCAAAGCCATCAAGATTGCTTGACCACTGCTCTGGGTGAGCCTGATACATGTGTTCAAAAAATGCTTTAGCACTACTTGATTGATAACAGCGTTGTGCAAATTGCGCTTGTTTTAGCGCATATTCAATTGACCAGTCGGGATTTAACCCTGCGTGAGATATAAAACAGTTATGCTTTTTAAGCTCTAAAGCCAATGGTTGTGTTTGTAAAAAGGCGATGTAGTGCGCTAATTTGGGGCTTTGGAATATTGGGTTTAGTTTATCTTTTGGATTGGTAGGCTTGTTAAGGAAGTAGCAGGCAATCATGTGGAGGTCGTGATTGCCTAAAGTGATGGTCATGCTATTTTGATGTTGGTAAATATAGTCTAAGCAGGCTAGGGAATCTGGCCCTCGGGCAACTATGTCACCAACTAAATAAAGGTGATCTTTACTTGGGTTAAAATCAACCCGTTGTAAAAGGGTGCTAAATTCACTAAAACACCCTTGTAAATCACCTATCGCATAATCTGCCATCAGTGGTTACTACTTAATGTAAAATGTTAGGGCAAGCCAAACGAAACACATTAATAGGCGCCTGAAACTCAGAGCCAAATTCGTTGCGTAACGTATAGTGGCCTTGCATTGTGCCTACCGGTGTATCTAAAATTGCACCGCTGGTGTATTTATAGCTTTCGCCTGGGCCAATGTCTGGCATTTCACCAACAACGCCTTCACCTTCAACAGTTACTTCTTTGCCATTTGCATCGGTAATTAACCAATAGCGGCTTAGTAGTTTTGCACTACATAGGCTATGGTTTTTAATTGTTACTGAGTAGGCAAATACGTATTTATCAAGCTCAGGTTGAGATTGACCTTCTACGTAAAATGTTTCTACAGACACCTTTACAGGCGATCCAATATTACTGCTTGTTGTCATAAATCCAGTTAGCTATATCAATAAATTGTTGTAAAGATAAGCGCTCAGCACGTAGCGTTATGTCAATACCAATGCTAGTAAGCTCTTCTGCGGTAAGTAAGTTACCTAAACTATTACGTAGCGTTTTACGGCGCTGGTTAAAGGCTTCTAAACACACGGTGTTTAAAATTTTAACGCTTTTTGCTGTACGTTGCTCTGGCTTTTTAGGTATTAAACGAATAACCGCAGAGTCAACTTTTGGCGCTGGTTTAAAGCACTCAGGTGGTACTTCAACAACCGGCATTGCATTACAGTAGTATTGAGTCATTACGCTTAAGCGGCCAAATGTTTTACTACCTGGGCCTGCTACCATGCGTTTTACTACTTCTTTTTGAAGCATAAAGTGCATGTGCTCAATATGATCTGAAAATTCAAAAAGATGAAACAATAACGGTGTCGAAATATTGTAAGGTAAGTTACCAAACACTTTTAATTTTTTGTCATCGCGAACCAAGCTTGCAAAGTCAAACGTCATTGCATCGCCTTGGTTAACGGTTAATTTAGGACCCAAGAATGGGTGTTCAATTAATCGTTGCGCTAAATCTTTATCTAATTCAACAACCGTTAAATGGCCGCTTAAATCGGCTACTGGCTCAGTAATTGCGCCAAGGCCGGGGCCAATTTCTACTAGGTTGTCTTCTGGTTTAGGATCGATCGCAGAGACTATTTTGTCGATGATAGATTCATCAAATAAAAAGTTTTGCCCAAAACGCTTACGAGCGCGGTGTCCTAAATGTACTTTATCGGTCATTGATTTGTGCTTTTTCTTGGGCGAGCTTAATTGCTTCGCGGATCGCTAATTCAAAACTGCCAACGTCAGCTGTACCAGTTCCTGCTAAATCAAGTGCAGTACCGTGGTCAACTGAGGTGCGGATAAATGGTAAACCAAGGGTAATATTTACCGATTTACCAAATCCTTTGTATTTTAGCACAGGTAATCCCTGATCGTGATACATAGCAAGCACTGCATCTGCTTCAGATAGGTATTTATCTTGAAATAAGGTATCGGCCGGTAGTGGACCAATTAAATTCATACCTTCGCTTCTAAGTATCTCAAGCGTGGGCGTGATTGTTTCTATTTCTTCACGACCTAAATGGCCATCTTCACCGGCATGTGGGTTTAACCCGCATACTAAAATACGTGGTTTTTCTATACCAAACTTAGTTTGTAAGTCGTGATTTAAAATACCCGCTACTTTAGTTAAGCGCTCAGGTGTAATTGCACGCGATACATACGCAAGTGGAATATGAGTGGTTACCAGTGCAACGCGTAAGCCTTCAGTTGCAAGCATCATAACTACATCAGCAGTGTTTGATTGCTGCGCAAAATACTCAGTGTGCCCGCTAAACGAAATGCCCGCTTTATTAATTATGCCTTTGTGAACAGGGCCAGTAACAACCGCGTCGAAGGTGCCATCCATGTTTTTTTCGCTTGCTATACGCAAGGTATCTAACACGTATTGGCCGTTACCGTCGTTTAGTACGCCAAGCTCTACATCAGCTCCTAAATCAACCTGATGAATATACAAGCTGCCAGCAGGTGCTGCTTTTGCTGGTGCGTTATCATCAAATTTAATTAAGTTTATTGTTAAGCCTAAATGCTTTGCACGTTCTTTTAATAGCTTGCCATCGGCAATCGCTATAAGTTGAACATCCCACGCTTGCTGAGCAAGCGTGAGTAGCAAATCTGGGCCAATACCGGCTGGTTCACCCGGTGTAATCGCAATTCTTAAGGTCATATTTATTAATCTATTGGGAAAATATCAACGTGAGCTTGCTCGCGCATTTCTTGCTGCCAGTTAAAACTTTCTTCCTTAAATTTACGGTTAAATAACATGCCATGAGCACGGTTACGTTTAGCAAGCTCTGTTTTATCAGCTACACGTTTACCAAGTAACTGCACAATATGCCAACCAAACTGTGTTCTAAACGGTTCGCTTATTTCGTCTTGCTTAAGAGACAGCAATGTATCTTTAAACGCAGGTACGTAAGTAGTTGGATCTGTCCAATCGTACTCGCCACCTTTAAGTGCAGAGCCTGGATCTTCTGAGTATTCTTTAGCAAGTTCGCCAAAGTCAGCAGTGCCTGCACGTAATTCTTTTGCAAAACCAGCAAGCATTGAGCGTGCTTTTTCTTCGCTTAAAATAATCGAAGGCTTAATTAATATATGGCGTGAACGTACTTCAGTTGTTTCTACAATTTGTAAACCACGAACGTCTTGTACTTTAATGATATGAAAACCAGCACCAGAGCGAAGCGGGCCTACAATAGCGCCTTTCTTTTGACCTTTTACTGCTTCAGCAAAAAGTGAAGGCATTTCGTTAATGCCCATGTAACCAAGTTGGCCGCCTTCAAGTGCTTTAGAGCCGCTTGATGATGAAATAGCAATACGCTTAAATTCTTGACCATCGTTCAATAGCTCAATAACTTTATCTGCACGTGTTTTTGCATCAGCAATTTCATCGGCCGTTGCATCGTTAGGGATATCTATTAAAATATGGCCAATGTCGTACTCTTCAGCACTTTGACCTTGGGTTTCCATTATTTTTAAAAGGTTATCAACTTCTTGCTCACTAATATAAATACGGCGATCAACACTGGCACGTGTTACTTGCTGTGTTGTGATCTCTTTACGAATTTCTTCACGGTAGCTTTGAAAGCTTTCACCGGCGCCTTCAATAGTGCGGCGTAAGTCGGCAATGGTACCGCCTTGCTCTTTTGCCATGCTTGCAAGCGTTTGATCTAGTTGGCTATCTGAGATTTGTAACCCCATACGCTCAGCCATTTGCATCATAAGTGCTTGATTTACTAAACGCTCAACTGCTTGTACACGAAGCGTTTCGTCTTTTGGTAATTGCTGGCCTTGTTCTTCGGCTTGCTTTTTAACACGGTTAATAATGGTGTCTACTTCGCTTTTTAAAATGACGCCTTCGTTTACAACGCCAATCACTTTATCTATTTCGACTGGTGCAGCCATTACACTTTGACAAAGGCTGACACTTAAAACTGCTGATGTTAATAATTTTTTTAAATTCATATTCTTTTTACTACTCTGCTAATAGTACTGTTGTGATACCAGGGTCTGTTGACCTCTCAGGATTAAAATTTGTTCAACCTAGAGGCGATTTAATCGCGGCACGAGGTTTGTAACCCAGTGGAATAAGTAAAACCGAGCAAAGCTTCCGCGTCCTGCTCGCGCCTCTTACCTACACCTAAAGAGTTAATCCCCCTAGGATGAACCCTAGGGCAGCGCATGTTTGGCATTTATGCTGCGTTATCGCCTATTTATGTGGAACAACCACACAACATAGGCTCTGCCTTGCCTAAAAACCAAACATACGGCTGCAAATTCAACCTCGAAAGATAAACAGGCCCTAGTTACTAAGAAAATACGGTCTACGATAGCCAAAAATACCTTGTTGTAATAATTTTTGTGCATCATAACGGCTTTTACTGCCAAGTCCTTTTAATACAAAATTCAAACTAATACCTGAATCAAAAGTTGCTTGTTCTTGGCCTATTGATTGATTTAAGTCAGTTTCAATTTGGCGGTGCCCAGTAATTTGGATAGCCCAACAGCATGATTCATACTGAAATCCGCTCAATACTTCGATACTTCTGTTGTTTTCAAGATCTCGATGGTAACTCGCAATAAATTGCCATTCGTCGCTAATAGGAATACTCGTAAATACACCTGCTTGCTCGATTGTATTTCCTGAGACATCATTTGCATAGCGATGGTTCAATTGTACTACCTGATTATTATCACCTTTATAATCAAGCGTTACATTTGACTGTACCATTTGCTTGCCATCTGTATCGTATTGAATACCTCCTGCGAGGTACCAACGGCGGTGCCAATGTAACATGGTTTGAGCTGCAAATAGTGCATTATAATTAGTGTCTGAGTTTAAGCCTTGCTCTGTTGGCTTTGCATCGTCACTTAAATAAAATATTTGGCCGGCACTAAAGTTAAACACTTCTTCTTGTTTTTTATCAAATAAGCGCGTTGTAGCACCTAAAGTAAACTGATTCGCAGCGGCTATGCGGTCAACGCCCGAAAAACGCACGTCTCTAAATAAACCATAATAATCGTCTTGTAGCTTGGTTGTATCAAACAAGCCAATGTCTGACTGATCTTTATTAGGTGTATATAAATATTGAATTTGAGGCTCTAACGTTTGTATACCATCTTCAAAAAAGTAAGATGCATCACGCTCAAAATTAAGCTGAGAGTACAAACGTACTTTAGGGATAGTACGCGATACGGTATCGCTATATTGCGTGCCGGTTAAGTTTCCGCTTTGTTTATAATTAGTTTGTAATAAGCTCACTTCAGATAAAAAAGACCATGCATGATTAGCATAGTTGTAGCGAGCTTTAGGTTCTATGTGTACACGAGTTGCGTTGTCTATGGCCACTTCTGATGAGTCATTAGTAAAATGACTGATTTCGCCTGACACACTAAAGTCAAAGTTATCAAAACGCCATGGGGCGGTTTGCGTAAAGTTAATTTGCGGCAAAGCAGTGTATGACTCTAAGTGATCGCCCAGTACTTCAAAGTTTTGTACTTTAATATCGGTGCGCCATGTATCACCTAAATGCGTAAGTGAGCCGGTACGATATAACTGAGTATCGGTTTTACTTGCGTAGTTTGAAGTTAAGTCGGTGATGTAGTTATCATCGCTCACATTGGTTATATCAACATTTGCGCGCCAGTTTTCACCTAGGTAGCTTTGTTGTTGCCAATGAAACATGTAGCGTTCATTTAAATCTGGCTCAGAATCATCACTATCTAAATACTCAATTCCTACTAAGCCTTCATGCTGCTCTGTTAGGTATCTAAATTCGGTTTGCAGTTGCAGCCCTTTGTTAGACATATAACGAGGCGTAATTGTGGCATCAAAATTAGGCGCAATATTTAAATAGTACGGCGTAATTGTTTCAAGACCGTATTTATCAGAGCTTGAAATAGTGGGGGTAAGTAACCCCGATTTACGGCGTTCATCCAGCGGAAATGTAAAATAAGGCAAATATAAAACAGGTGTATCTAGAATGCGTAATACCGCGTTATATGTTTCGCCCCAGCCTTCTTCGCGAGAAAGGTTTATTTCGTCAGCTTCAATTTCCCATACAGGGGTATCACTTGGGCAAGTAGTAAAGCTTGCATTCATGAGTAATAAGCCAGACTGATTAACAGTGAGCTTTTCAGCGCCGCCTTTACCTTGTTGCTCGGTTAGGCTGTAGTCGGCGCCTAACAAACTAACTTCTGAATTATTTAAATCGGCATTTAATCCGGCGCTGTTTACTTTACTTACGTAATCTTGATAAGTAATTGGCCCCGTTGCATTTAATAAACCACGCTGTTTGTCTATCAACGCAGTTTGTGCGGACAAACTCATCTTAAGGGTGTTAATATCAACATTGCCGGTAAATTCAGCGCTTTGAGTGCCAAGTAGCTCAACATCATCAGCTTGAATATCAACTTCACCAAGGTTAAGGCCTTCAAGTGGTTGCCAAGCTCTGGTTTGCATTGAAATGCCACAAAGGTTGTGTGCCAATTCAGTTTCGGCAAGCGATGGTGCGCTAACAACGCTTAGCATCAATATGCCCCAGGTTTTGCTCATTTATCGACCTTAATACTGTGTGTTTAATATAATATACACATAATAAAGGAAAATAATGGCAATTACAGTAATTGACCTATAAAAATAGATATCTTATAAAATGACACGCTTTGAGAATTTACAACAATTTATAAACTCACACCTTAATGCTAAGTCGCATACTTTAAACGCGATCACGGGTGATGCGAGTTTTCGCCGTTATTACCGTTTAAATCACGATAATAAGCATTTAATAGTGATGGACTCTGATCCAAAAAAAGTGAATAACGACCCCTATATTTCACTAAATAAGGTGTTTACTGAGCAAGGTTTTTTACTTCCTACTATTATTGCAAGTGATGAGAAGCAGGGCTTTTTTATTCTCAGTGATTTAGGCTGTACGCACCTAGCTGACATGCTTGATGATGCAAACCGCACCGAGCACTATCAAGCATTAATTAGTTTAAGCGCTCAATGGGCTAAAACGCCGCCAGCTTCTGCTATGCAAACGTATAACGAAGATTTTATAAAGTTAGAGCTAGATATATTTAGCCAGTGGTTAGTGAGTGACTTTATTAATGAGCCACTAAGCGCAGAGCAAAACGTAATGTGGCAAACAAGTTCAACGCTATTAATACAGGCCATGCTTGAGCAACCCACTGTTACCGTTCATCGCGATTACCATAGTCGTAATATTATGAATAGTAACGGCCAGTGGGCAATTATAGATTATCAAGATGCTGTACGCGGGCCGCTTTGCTACGATTTAGTATCGCTACTACGCGATTGCTATTTTAAATTGCCTCAACAAGAGTTAACAAGCTTGCTTGATTTTGCTTATCAAGAATTTACAGCTCAAAACTTAATGGTTAATACTTCGTTTGATGAGTTTAAATATTGGTTTGATTTAACCGGATTACAGCGTCACTTAAAAGCGGCGGGTATATTTTGTCGATTATATTTGCGCGACGGTAAAACAGGTTATTTAGATAATATTTTACCGACTCTTGATTACATTATTGAAGTAGCGGCAAATTACCCAGAGCTTAAAGGATTGAGCGAGTGGACAAAAAATACCATAGTGCCAAAAGTGACTGAAAAGCTAGTAAAGGAGCGCTCATGAAAGCGATAATTTTAGCTGCAGGGCGCGGGCAGAGAATGATGCCGCTCACGCAAAATATGCCAAAGCCAATGTTAAAAGTGGCGGAAAAACCACTTATTGAGCACCATATAAATAATCTTAAAGCTGCCGGCATTACCGATATTATAATAAACCTCGCGTGGCAAGGTGATAAAATAAAAGACTACTTTAACGATGGCAGTCAGTTTGGCGTAAACATATTTTATAGCCAAGAAGTTGAAGGTGGCCTTGAAACTGCCGGTGGTATTATTGAAGCGTTACCGCTGTTGGGCGACTCGTTCATTGTTATAAATGGCGATGTATACACAGATTATGATGTGAGTGCACTAACGCAGCTGCACTTACAACCCGGTGAAGCGCACATAGTGCTGATAGAAAACCCGCCTCATAATCCAGATGGCGACTTTGCATTGGGCCATTTATCGCCAGATAGCCAAAAATATACATTTTCGGGGATTGGCCGGTATCAGGCTGATTTTTTTAAAGGATTAACGCAGGGTATTCGCCCTTTAGGGCCTATATTACGTGAAAAACTAAGTGAACATTTAGTCTCTACTGAGCTCTATATTGGGCAGTGGGATGATATTGGTACACCTGAGCGTTTAAACCAATTAAACAGGCGCCTTGAGGCGTAACAACTCAATTTTTAAAAAGGCAGTATTATAGATGTGGGGAAAAATTCTCGGTTTTTGTTTTGGCTTTATGTTTGGCAAAATTTTTGGTGCCATTTTAGGTTTATACCTAGGTCATTTATTTGATAAAAGCTTAAAAAATAACTTTGATAAAGCAGGCGGCTTTTCTAGTCTATTTAGTGGTGACGACGTGAATGAGCGCCAGGCTTTGTTCTTTTCAAGCTGCTTTGCGGTAATGGGGCATATTGCCAAATCGAACGGTCGAGTCAGCGAAGTACATATAAAAGCGGCTAACTTGTTTATGGACGAAATGGGCTTAAAAGGCGAAGAACGCCGCGAAGCACAACATGCATTTCAGTCAGGTAAAGAGAGCGACTTTTCACTTAAAGAAACAGTGCACGACTTTAAAGAGCGCTTTGCTAAACGAAATGATTTAATACAGTTATTTTTAGAAATACAAATTCAGATGGCATTTTCTGATGGCGTGCTAGCCGAGCAAGAAAAGCAACTATTAGCAGAAGTAAGTAAACAGCTAGGCATTTCTAAAACACACTTTGCATTTGTATTAAAACGTTACCAAGCTGAGTTTAACTTTAGAAAGCAACAACAGCGCTTTAATCAGCAGCAACAAAATCAAGGTCAAAGTAGTAGTTACCGTGAGGGTTCTGGCCATCACGTACCGCCAAATAATAATATGGACCGTGCGCAAGCATTGGCATTATTAGGGCTAAATAGCGATGCAACGCAGCGTGATATAAAAGTAGCGTACCGTAAACTTATGTCGCAACATCACCCAGATAAATTAGTGTCGCAAGGTTTACCAAAACACATGATGGAATTGGCTGTTAAAAAGAGCCAAGATATTCAAGCTGCTTATGAGTATTTAAAAAAGTCGGCGTAAAAAGCCGTCTATTTCTTTTGTTAGGCGTGCGTGTTGATCGGGTTGATCGCGCAGGCCAAACAACTGGCGTTGGCGGTAGTCAAACTTTGCATTTCGGTTAACCCAGCGCTGACGGCTTTTAAGGCTCATTAAAATGTCTGTGCTGTCATTTGCATAGTAAATATCAAGCAAGGCGGGTGTAACAAGTGATGCTGTTTGGCTCAAGCTTTCGTTACGCTTTGTGTTAGGCAGGTAACTACTTAAACTTATAAACGCATCCAGTCTCTCATCCGGAAAATCTGCATAGTACTCCAACAACACGCCAGCACTCGTGCCTTGTGCAATAACCACTATATTACTCGAATCTTCCATAGCAGTTTGATACAGCGCATTAAAGCGAGAAATGAGATTTATTTTATAGTTATCAAGTATGTCATCGGTTACTTTTTCAATTGCATTAACGTAATGAGGCTCATCTTTTATTTTTTCAGGCTGCGGTTGCGCGTCTGTTGTGGTGTCGGGTGATGCAGGCTCCTCGGTTTTGCTAGGCGCAACTTCAGCCTCATTTGGCGTTGTTTTTGCCATTTTACTAGCTTGCCAATCAATGTCGGGCACTGTCATTGCGTAGGTGCTGTAACCTAAGTTATTAAGCTCTTTACGTAAGTAACTCATACCTGAGTTGTTTGTTGGGGTAGAGTGCCAGTCGGGTATAAGTAATACAACCCCTCTCAAGTCGCTACTCATATACTCGCTGTAAAGGCTTAAAAATTCTGTTTCGCCAGCTAATATAGGCTTTATTTCATCGCTTGGAAGTAGTCGCTCAATGTCGCTATTTTCAATACTTGAAAAAGTTGGAGGGTTAATATGTTCTGCCGCGCTGATAGGGTTAGCCAAAAGTAACGCACAGCTGAGCTGTATATAAAAAGCCCCTTTTAAAAACCGTGTAAACACCATAATAAACCTAACTAATGACTATAAATTAGGTATCGGCAACGTTAGCTAAAAGTTTAGGATCAATTAATTAGTAAATTAGAGCCGATTAAAACTCCAATTTAGCTTCAAAAGTAAGTACTTGCTCAGTTACAGGGTGCTTTAATTGCAGCATTTGTGCATGTAATTGTAAGCGAGGAGCGGCAGCAAGTGCCTCTTTGTGGGCGTAAAGTCTATCACCTAAAATAGGATGACCCAGGCTTAGCATATGTACACGTAACTGATGCGAGCGACCAGTGATAGGCGTTAGCTCCACACGGGTTGCATTGTCTTCACGCTCAAGTATTTTGAAATGCGTAAGCGAAGGTTTACCTCTGTCGTGATCAACCATTTGTTTTGGGCGATTAGGCCAATCACAAATAAGGGGTAAATCTACTGATCCTGTTTCAGCTTCAAGTTGTCCGTATACACGTGCTATGTAACGTTTAGCTGTTTCGCGCTCTTGAAACTGCATACTTAAATGTCTGTGCGCTGCTTTATTCATGGCAAGGCACAGTATGCCAGAAGTCGCCATATCTAAGCGGTGCACTATTCTTGCTGTTGGAAAAACACGATTAACACGATTAATTAAGCTGTCGGCATGTTTAGGATCTTTACCTGGGACAGTTAATAACTCACTTGGTTTATTAACTATCAGTAAGTCGTCATCCTGAAAAAGTATTGTTAAATACGGACTCATAGGGGGGTTGTAGTTAACTAACACGGCCGACCTTAGTAATTTTGAAGGGCGCTATTTTAGTGGAGCAAGTTAAAAGGCTCAAGTAAAAGTTTGGCTATATTGTTTTAACTAATAATCCAAACTTAGGCTCTCTTAAAGGGCTTTTATAGTTTGATTTCTTGCGCTGTTAATAGGCGATATTCACCGCTAGCCAAGTTTTCATCTAGAGTAATACCGGCAATCTGCTCGCGATGTAACTCAACTACTTTGTTATCTACCGCGTAAAGCATACGCTTAACTTGATGATACTTACCTTCACTTATTGATAAACGCAGGCCGTAATTAGCAAGCTTTTCGGCTATAGCTGGGCGAGTTAAATCTTTTTCGTTGTGCAGCATGACACCTGTACGCAGTTGCTCAAGTGCTTCATCGGTAATAGGTTCTTGGGTTTCGACTAGGTAGGTTTTAAATTTATTGCTTTTAGGTGACGTAATTTTATGTGACCAATCGCCATCATTAGTAATAATGACTAAGCCTGTAGTGTCTATATCAAGGCGACCTGCCACGTGAAAGTCACTCATATTTGGCTCATCAAGTAAGTCAAAAACAGTTTTATGTAGCTCGTCACTGTTAGCACATACATAGCCAACAGGTTTGTTTAGCATGTAATAACGCTTACCTAAAAATACCAAAGGTGTACCTTGGTATAGTACTTCATCTTGCTGGGCTAGCTGAAAATTATGTGATGTGATTACTTCACCATTAACGCTTACTTCTTTTCGCTTAATACTCGCGCGAGCTTGGGTACGCGGTATTTCAGCTAAGTGGCTAATAAATTTATCTAAGCGGCAAGGGAATTTCATTTTGGTTCACATTTTTAGTCGGCTACAATGGGCGCGATTATAGCCGATAGTGAAATACCATGACAGTGCACAGCACACAAATTTTAAGCCTTTACCAAGCAAAAATAAACTCGGGTGAACTATGTTTTGATGCTGCGCAGCAAAATGCAGTGGAGGCTTTAAATACATTAAGCGAGCAACTTCAAGCTCACACATCATGGTGGCAAAAAGCGCCTTTAATAAAAGGTGTATATTTATATGGACCAGTAGGGCGTGGTAAATCAATGTTGATGGATTTATTTTATAAAAACCTACCTACTGAGCAAAAGCAGCGGCTGCATTTTCATCATTTTATAGCGCAGGTGCATGCCCAACTTTCGCAGCTACAAGGTCAAAAAAATCCATTAATTTTGATTGCAAAACAGTGGGCTAAAAACATCCGCATACTGTGTTTTGACGAGTTTTTTGTGAGCGACATTGGCGATGCCATGATTATGGCGAGATTGTTCAATGCCTTGTTTGAACAAGGTGTTGTGCTGGTGGCCACATCGAACGCAAAGCCAGAGCAACTTTATTACAACGGCCTGCAACGAACGAGATTTTTACCTACCATCGATTTAATTAATAGCCATTGCCATATAATTAACGTAGCAGGGGAGGAGGATCACCGCTTTAGATATGGTAAAAACAGCCGTCACTATTTTATTAATTTATCAAATCACGATTTTGAAAATGAGTTTTTAACTTCTTATACAGAGGTAACATATAGAAATACAATTAGCGTGCATGGCCGCGATTTACCTTATTTATTAAAAGCCGATAACGCATTGATGATTGATTTTATGGCGCTATGCTCAGGCCCTCGTAGTGCTAACGATTATATGTTTTTAGCAACGCAATTTGATGTGTTATATGTATCGAACGTGCCGCAAATGGGGGTTAAAGCAACGGGTAAAGTTATTGTACACGGTATAGAAGATAGTTATCAGCGTGAAAAACAAACGCTTGATGAGCACACCTTTGACGACGAAGCACGTCGCTTTATTGCCTTAGTAGATGAGTTTTACGATTGCCATAAATTACTGGTGATAAATGCTCAAACCGACATTGAACATTTGTATAAAGGTAAAAAGTTGAGCTTTGAATATGCACGCACGCAATCGCGCATAGTCGAAATGCAAAATTGGTAACGCTTTGGTTTGATATATTGTAGATGTGCTTGCTCATGAGAGAAGCGCAGCTTCTAATTATTAAGCCATTTTAAAAACTGCGTTTTTACACGCTACAAGTTAACCCCACAGCTACACCTTGGCGGTAGGCGTTTAGCTTGCTCACGTAAAACCTATAAACTTATCCTTCTTGGCGCACTATATTCTCAAGGGCGCGAATATTGGTTATTAAATCTTGGCGTTGTGGGTTTGCTTGCAACGCTTTTCTAAGATGTTTTAACGCGCTCGAGTAGTCTTTAGAATCAATCGCTATTTGCGATAATCCAAGCCATGCAGATAGTTGATAGTCAGGCAGAGCCTGCGCGCGTACATACATTAACCTAGCTTGCGTAAGCTGATTTTTATCACGATAAATACTCGCTAAACTAAGTAGGGCATCACCTAAATTCGGGTTTATTTTAAGTGCATTATTTAAGCTTTTAAGAGCGCGCGTAGTATTACCTTGCTGCATAGCAAGTTGTGCACTGTATACAGAAAACTGCGCTTGTTCGTCATGGGGTAGCTGTTTAGTTAATCTTTTTGCACTGCCTATTAGCTCTTTAGCTAAATCCCATTTTTGCTGAGATACAAGCCAGCCTAAAGTTTGCATCGTGGTATTAATAATCTCAACTTGCTGCTGTTTAGTGGCGTGTTTTAAACCTTGCTTTAATAAGCTAACTGCACGTTTACTACTGCCTTCGCTTAAATGTAATTGCGCAGCAAGCAGCTGGTTACTGGTATCTTTAGGGTTGAGTTTTAAGGCCACTTCAATAGCAGCAAGCGCTTGCTTTTTTTGATCTAGCTGTAGTGCTATTTGCGCACGTTGCAACCAAAGTTCAGCTTTATCGGGGGTTTTATTAAGTAACTCTTTAAGTAATGCATTTGCCTGATTTAAATCACCCGATTCAATTAACGCAAATAACAACCCTTGTTGGTATTGGCTTGTTTCTGGCGCTAGCATAAGTGCTTGGCGGTACGCCGCTACAGCGCTCCAAGGTTGGTTGTGCTGTACGTGTATATAAGCAAGTTGCGCATAACTTTGTGCGTCAGCTTGGCCAAGTTCAATACTGTGAACTAAGTGTGTTTGCGCTTTGTCATACTTTGCTTGTTGCATGTATAAAAGGCTCAAACCTTGGTGTGCTTTTACTAAATCAGGTGAGGCTTTTAAACACGCTAGGTAGGCTCGTTCAGCGTTATTAAAGTCTTTTGTTGAAAGCAAAACTTGTGCACGTAATAAGTTTAAAGCAGTGCTATCTTCGCTTATATCACGGCCTTTAAATAGCGCAGCAACTTCACTGTAATTACTGGCTTGTAGGAGTGGCTGCACTTGGCGAGCAAAACCGCGCTCGGTCGGCTCAATAAGGACCTCTGTAGGGCCTAGTAATTTATTATTTATAGCCAACTGCCATGTTGGATCGCTAGGCGATAACGTTACTTTTAGTGGCGCATTAGTATCACTGGCAGCGCTTGCATGTACGTTACCTGCACTTAATAAAGTTAATGAGCACATTACAGTCGTCAACAGTGCGGAAGTTAATGGTTTTAGCGTTTTAAATATATTCATATTTTTCATTTTTATAGGCTTAAGGTTTAAATTCGATTGGCCAAATAAAGCGAGCGCGTACTGTTTCACCTTCTTTTTTAGGTGCACTAAAGCGGCTTTGTTTAATAATTTTGTCGATAGCTGGTTTAAGTTCAGGATATGGATTTTGTACTACCTCAATTAAACTTAACTTGCCACTTTCATCAATAAATACATCGAGTTTTACAGTAAATACATCAACACCTCGGCGGGTTAAGCTTTTTGGTAAAACGGCTTTAACAGGTGTAAGTAAAGTGGGGAGGCCATCGAGTTGATTTAAGCTAAACGCATCCCAATTTACACTCATTGATTGCCATTGTGGCGCGCTTACTTTTACGCTAGGTGTATCGGGTTTTACAATACTTAAATTGCTGTTTATCTTAATTTTAACGGCTTGAATAGACGCGCCAGCCCCTTCTACCGTTAAGCTTTGCATTGGCTCACTTGTTTGCTGTTGCGATATTGATGGCGCAGGAGGAGGTGGCAGTGCCACCATGGCAATCTCACGTACAAGCACTTTGTCTTGCATATGGTGTTCGGCAAGTTGCCCAAGCCATAAAAGTAGTAATGCAGCACTAAGCACAATGAGGCTAAGGCCAAATGCAAAAAGTGGATGGCGATTGTTTTTTGTTTTTTGAAGCGAGTCAATCGTGTGCATATTATTGCTTGGTCGCTAAGTTAACTTGCGCCGCGCCTGCCAGCTTTGCTTCGTCAATTACTTGAACAAGTAATTCTGTAGGTACTGTTTTATCAGCTTGAATAACCACAGGGCGTTGTTGCTGTTTTAGCATTTGCTCGACACTACTACGCACGCCAGCAACACCAATTTGGCTACCATCAAAAAATACTTGTTGAGAGTCGGTTATAGCTAAAAATATAACTTGTTGCTCAAGACGGCTGGCCGATACGGCTTGTGGTTTATCAACTTCAACGCCGCTTTCGCGTACAAATACAGTTGTAACAATAAAAAATATTAGCAATATAAATACCACATCAAGTAGTGGCGACATATCGATATGTTGCCCCGCTTCTTGCTCTAGCTTGTGCTTTAAACGTGATTGCATAGTGTTACCCTAACTGTTTACTTAACGTATGTAATTTAGGGTTACGCTGCGAATACGCTAAGTAAGCTTGCATTAACCACGCGGGAATAGCGCACACAAGGCCCAATTGAGTTGTTAGTAATGCATCACCAATGGCATCACTCATTAACTCGTTATGGCCCAGCGCCATTACTTTAAATGTATCAAGCAAACCAACAATGGTACCTAATAAACCAAGTAGCGGAAGAGCAGCCGTTAAAATAGAGCTAACCTCTTGCCAGTAGCCTTTGCGCTGCGCTTGGTATTGTTTAAGGTGTAGTAAGTCATGAAAAATTAACTGGTATACAAATAAAGCGAGTAAAAGAATACACCAGCAAATAGGGTTACTAACGATTTTTTCAAACATTGGTTTCTCCTTTTTCTAGTTGACTTAGCTGTAATGCAAAGCCTTCGAGTTGGCTGTAGTACGCTTTTGCTTTACGCGATAGCAGTGCATTTAATACCAGAGCTGGTATGGCAACGACTAAACCTAATTCAGTTGTTATAAGTGCTTGTGCGATACCGCCCGATACAACTTCTGGGTCACCTGAGCCAAACAATGTCATCATTTTAAATGTTTCGATCATGCCGCTAACAGTACCTAACAAGCCAAGTAGTGGAGCTACTGCAGCTGTAACGGCAATAGCGCCAATAAAGTTATCGAGTTTATGCTTATCGTGAATTAACTGATTAAATAATTGATCGTCTCGTACTTGGCCTTTTTCGCTTTGCAGCGTTAAGTTAAATAACTGCTGCTGCATGCCTGCAAATTCACTGCTATTTTCAGCTTTAAAAAATTGCTGTAATTGCATTTGAGAGTGCATTTTAATTTCACTTAAACGCAGTAGTTGCGCGGCTTTTAATAGCGCAATGGTTAGTGCAAAGCAGGCAAATAAAATAATAGGGATAGCCCATAAACCGCCTTTTTCTAAGTGTTCAAGCGGACTTTCTTGTTGGGCTTGGCTAGTTACTAAGTGCGTTAAACTAGGATCAAAAGTAAGTAATGTTGAGCCTACACCGTTTTGCTTTAAAGTATTATCGAGTGGGTTATCGTCACTTGCTGATTGTACTAACGCTACCTTTAATGCATTAGATTCATCATCCAAATTTAATAAACCCATAAGTTTAGGTGTTTGCGTACTAAACCATGCAACAGGCCCTACTTGTAGGGTATTAGCTTGGCTTAATTCGCCATTACTTAGCACAACCGATTGTTTTTTAAACTGTGGATAAAGTGCCTGCTCTTGATTATTAATTTGCGATATAACGCGGCTTAATAACTCGTTTTGGTTATTAGTCGACTCGTTACTGCTAGCACTATTGCTGGTATTTTGGCGCACAAAACGGCTAAGTAAGTTTAATTGATATTGCTGTTGCTGTTGCCAAGTATCTAATCGGGTTTGTAACTGATCGAGACTTAATGTGTTTTCGTCAGCTAGGCGGCGATTAACGGCTGCTTGTTCGCGCAATTTACTGAGCGATTGCTGCTTGGTAAAAATTTGCTTTGCAAGGGTAGCTTGCTCTTTTGAAATACTATTTTGAGTTTTATTTAGAGTACGTTGCGCTGTTTTAATATCACTTAAAATACTTTGTTTAGCATCATCACTGCTGGCTGCAAAAGAAACATTTGCGCTAAAAAGTAAAACCGTGGCGCTAAATACTGCAATTATGCTGTTAGTAGCCATTATTTAGCCCCTTGCTGGTTTTTATTTACATAACTTAATATTGGGAGTGTTACCCAATCAGCAGCGCGCTTTTTTTGCTGTACAGCAATACCCAGTGCAACTTGCTCAGCATTAATGCTTGGGTCAAATTCCCACTGCCAACCTAAGTCACTTGGAAAACCAATACCTACGTAACTTAAATCTTCGCTTACAAACCATGCTTGTGCTGCACCTAAATAAAGCTGCTTTACCCACACTTCTTGCCCATCAGGATGCTTAATAGCCATTTCGTGAATAGAAATACGTTGTTGAAAATCACTAAGTAACGTCAGCATTTTTAGGGCTGTTTGCAATTTGTCAGTTGTACTGAGTTTTGAATCGCTTAAATCACCGGTGTTTTTCCAACTACTTAAAAGTGGCGGGGGGAGTTGCACTTGTAATGAAAGTAATTGCTGAGAAATACGCGCTAGTTGATCATTTAATTGCTGTTGATCATTTTCAAGTTCTGATTGCTGAGTAACAAGCTGTTCGCGTTTTTGGGCAAGCTCACTGGTGCTTTTTTTTCTACGCTGATTAAGCTCGCTAAGTTGCTGCTGCTCAGCATTTAGAAGCGTTAAGGTTTGCTCCATGCTGCTTTTTTGTTCAAGCCAATGAGTATTTAATTCTGTGTTTTGATTTTCTATTTGTAGCCATTTATTAACGAGTTGTTCTAGCTCACTAACAGTGTCGGCTTTTACTGCCATAGTGCTACAAAGCGCGATAACTACGCTAATTGGTTTAATTAAGCTTCGCATTACTTAACAACAATCCTGAAAGTTACGACAAGCAATTACAAGGACGTAATTACTGTTAATTTTTGAGTGTGTATACAATATAGGAATTTACATAACAATGCAATTGATAACAGTTATCGTTTACATTGCGTTGTTTGGGTGGTAGGATTTCGCCGAAATTAAATATGTACCTTAAATTAACAATAGTTAAGTGCTTAATAAAAACTACGGAGTAACCATGAGTAAGCCATCGAATAAAGGAAATGCCTACATAAAGCCAATTGCAGCGGTTGTTACGGCAACGCTTTCAACTTGGGCAAGTGCACAGGATGTTCAAGAACTATCGGTAACTAAAGCAGAAACTAAAACAGAGTCTAGCTATGTTGTTGAAAAATCAACGTCGCATAAATACACTCAACCGTTACTCGATACAGCTAAAACTGTAACGGTAATTAACCAAGCGGTAATGAAAGATAGAAACGTAGATAGCTTACGTGATGCTTTACGCAATGTGTCTGGTATTTCTTTAGCTGCAGGTGAGGGTGGCTCACCTACTGGCGATAGCATGTCGATTCGTGGTTTTAGTGCAACAAATGATATTTTTGTTGATGGTATTCGTGATGTTGCAGGTTACACACGTGATATTTACAACATTGAAGCCGTTGAAGTTGCAAAAGGCCCAGGCTCAGCAGTTTCTGGTCGTGGCGCAACAGGTGGTAGTGTTAATTTAGAAAGTAAAAAGGCGAAGTTAGACAGCTTTAACGACGTTTCGCTACGTTTAGGCACAGAAAACGATTACCGTGGTCGTTTTGATACTAACATTCAAGTAAACGACACAAGCGCACTACGTATAAACCTTCTTACTGATAAAGGTGATGTTGCAGGTCGTGACCATATTGAAAACGAAACAAATGCTGTTGCGTTTGCATTTGCAACAGGGCTTGGTACAAACAGCCGTTTTGATTTAAACCTAGAGTATCAACGCCAAGACAATTTACCAGATTACGGCATTCCGTGGGTTTACAGTGATACGCCAGTAGCTGAACTTGCAGATAGCGCGCGCTCACCTTCTCCTGTCGATTTTGATAATTTTTACGGTAATATTTATCGTGATTACGAAGATATTGAAGCCTACTCAACAACAGCTCGTTATGAGTATGATTTTTCTCAAAATACTACGTTACGTGTTCAAGGTCGTTTAGGTAAAGTAAAACGTGAATCAGTAACAACTGCACCGCGTTACTTCTCTGTTACAACAGACACTGACATTACCTTTGCAGATGAAAAAACACGTGATACAGAAAATTCACTTGCTGCACTTCAAGTTGATTTAATTGGTAACTATGAATTTGCTGGCTTTACTCACGATGTTGTAGTGGGTGTTGAGCTTGCAAATGAAACGTTTACACGCCATAACTTTGTTGCAACTACGCCTGATAACCTAATTGAAGACGAAATACGCAATGACTTATACAACCCTGATGCAACAATTGCATTTACCGGTGTATATGGTCGTGACGGTAGAAGTATTGAAGCTAAAGCTAAAAACCAAGCTATTTATGCATTTGATACAGTAACACTTAATAAACAATGGGAAGTAACGGGCGGCATTCGTTTTGATAGCTTCACTACGGATTATCACAACGATTATAATGACCCAAGCGCTTTAATTTCTACAAGTGATGACTTATTTAGTTGGAATGCGGCTGTAGTTTATAAACCAGCCGATAACGGCAGTATATATTTAGGCGCGGGTAATTCATTTAACCCATCTGCTGAAGGGCTAACGGTATCTACACGTTCAAATGCAGCTGATTTAGATGCAGAAGAAAGCCGCAGCTACGAGCTAGGAACTAAGTGGAGCTTAATGGATGGGCGCCTGCAAACTAATGCGGCACTATTTCGCACTGAAAAAACCAATGCCCGTACTGATGACCCTTTTGCAGATAGCTCAAGAGACGAAATACTCGGTGGTGAACAGCGCGTACAAGGTTTAGAGCTTTCAGCGACAGGCTTAATTACTAAAGAGTGGACTGTAATTGCTTCATACACTTACCAAGATAGCGAAGTAACTAAAGCATTAGGCGACGACGCAACTCAAATTGGTAACGAACTTGCACGTACGCCTAAAAATAGCGCAAGTGTTTGGACTACATACGATATGTCGGATAAGTTATCGTTTGGTTTAGGTGCGCAATATGTAGGTGAGCGTTACAACGGTACTACTGCAACACGCTCTCGAGCGCCAGGTTATACTATTTTTGACCTGATGGTTGCGTATGACATATCAAAAGATTTGAGCCTGCAGTTTAATGGTGAAAACTTAGGTGATAAAGATTACGTTGATCAGCTAGGTGGCGGGCACTTTGTACCAGGTGATGGTCGTAAGTTTAGCTTAACAGCGAGCTACTCTTTCTAAGAGTAAAATAAGTACGGCATAAAAGGGCAGAGTTAACTCTGCCCTTAATTATTTGATAAAAATGTGAGAGGGCGCACATGCTAGTTAAAATTCCAGAGCTATTAACGAAAGAAGAAGTGGCTTATTGTCATGAGGTTTTGCTTAAAGCGCAGTGGGCTGATGGCAGTATTACCGCAGGACATCAATCAACCAAAGCAAAAAATAACTTACAGCTACCTGAAAATAGCCCTGAATGCCAAGAGCTTGGCGACATTATTATGGCAGCACTTGCGCGCAGTAATTTGTTTATGTCGGCAGCACTTCCCGCAAAAATTTTTCCTCCGTTATTTAACTGTTATCAAGGCGGGCAATCGTTTGGTGTGCATGTAGATAATGCAATCAGGCAAGTGCCGGGTACGCCTGTAAAAATTCGTACAGATGTATCAATGACGTTATTTATTAATGACCCTGAAGACTATGAGGGCGGTGAACTTGTTATTGAAGACACTTATGGCTCACATAGCGTAAAGCTGCCAGCAGGCAGTATGGTGCTGTACCCTTCAACGAGCTTACATCGTGTAATGCCTGTAACGAGTGGGCGTAGATTAGCCTCATTTTTTTGGTTACAAAGCATGGTAAACAGCGACGAAAAACGTGGTTTGTTATTTGATTTAGATATGTCGATTCAAAGTTTGTGCAGCAAAGTAGAAGATAGCCCAGAGATTATTCAGTTAACGGGTGTTTATCATAACTTGCTAAGGCAGTGGGCACAGACATAACGAAGATACTCGTTATTAAATATTGGATATTAGATATAAGTAATTAAAAGCTGCGCTTTTCGCGTGAGCAAGCTCTCCGCCTACAGCTAAAGTCTAGCACTGTGGTTTAATTCACTTGTAGACGCGCTGCTTGCAGGCGTTCAAAAACGCAGTTTTTGGGATGGATATTTAAGTAATTAAAAGCTGCGCTTTTCGCGTGAGTAAGCTCTTCGCCTACAACACCGCTATAAATAAAATTGAACACGGTATTTAAAATACTCTGTAGGCGCGGTTTTATACCGCGCACTTACTTTAAGTTTGAAACTTGCTTTACTTAACCCTTATAACCATTAGGGTTATTTGACTGCCAACGCCATGTATCTTGCATCATTTCATCGATACCGCGTACTGCTTCCCAGCCAAGTTCATTAAGTGCTTTTTCTGGTGCGGCATAACACGCTGCAATATCACCAGGGCGACGAGGGGAAACCTGGTAGGGTACAGCCTGATCGCTTGCTTTAATAAATGCATTAACCATTTGCAGTACAGAGTAACCGTTACCAGTACCTAGGTTATAAACTAATGCGCCTGTGCTAGTGGCTATTTTATCAAGCGCTTTTAAATGACCCATTGCTAAATCGACTACATGTATATAGTCGCGTACACCTGTGCCATCAATGGTATCGTAATCATCACCAAATACAGCGAGTTGCTTTAATTTACCGACCGCTACTTGTGCAATAAACGGTAAAAGGTTGTTCGGGATACCGTTAGGATCTTCACCAATTAAGCCCGACTCATGTGCACCTACTGGATTAAAGTAACGCAAAATAGCAAACGCAAAGCGCTCATCTGATTTAGCGATATCTTGTAGCATCATTTCAACCATTAGTTTAGATGTGCCGTACGGGTTAGTAGTACCGCCTACAGGGAAGTCTTCTTTAATCGGTAAGCTTGCAGGGTCGCCGTATACCGTGGCTGACGAGCTAAATACTAACTTGAATACACCCGCGTCGCGCATTGCATCAACAAGCGTAAGTGTACCTTGTACATTGTTTTGATAGTACTCAACGGGCTTTGCAACCGACTCACCCACTGATTTTAAACCCGCAAAATGTATAACACTATCAACCGTGTGTTTTGCAAATACTGAATCTAAAAAGGGTTTATCGAGAATATCGCCTTGGTAAAAAGTAGCTTCTTTACCTGTGATTTTTTTTACGCGTGCAAGAGATTCTTGTGATGAGTTACTTAAATTATCAATAACAACAACATCGTTACCTTGCTGTAAAAGTTCTAAAACAGTGTGCGAGCCAATATAGCCAGCGCCACCGGTTACTAAAATAGTCATGAAAGCTCCGTGGGTACCTTTTATCAATTGAGTTAATTTCACCATAAATAGAGGTGATTTACATGCTTTATCTGTAATTTCTATAGTTTAAATAACATCTTTTTTTAATAACGGTAAATCAAGCACTTTTGATTATATTTTACTCAGTACAAGTAACACTTTATACTTAAGATTAAGTTATAGTTAATAAACAAGTGCTAAAATGAGTCTAGTAATAGCTAATGCTAGGTTTACTCCAGTCTACACTTTTGTGATTGGTCTACCTCTTTGGAGAAAGATATGAATTTAGTTAAAAAAATAGCAGCAACAATGTGTATTGCATTGCCTGCACTTGCCCATGCGGGTGAGTCTGTTGTTAAATGGCATGACTTTAATGATTATCGTGATGTGCGAGCGTCAAACCAAACTAAGAGCTCATATCATAAAAATATTGCGGCAAGTTTTGAAAAACATATGGCTAAATTAGCTGAGCAATTGCCAAAAGATTATAAATTAAATGTAGAGTTTACTGATTTAGATTTAGCAGGTGATGTACGTTATGGCGGTATGGACGAAATTCGTGTAGTAAAACCGATTTACTTTCCACGCATTAAGCTAAATTATTCGTTAACCGATAACGACGGTACAGTATTAAGTAAAGGTAGTGACGTAGAGCTTAAAGACATGGGCTTTATGGATAAAATTAAAATGGGTCGCGACGAATCATTTTATTACGAAAAACGCTTACTAACAGAATGGTTTGGTGAGCAAATATTACCAAGTTTAGATTAACTCAAAATAATAATGCCGCTAAATAGCTAACACCGATCAGTTAAGGTATTTTTGATCGGTTGACCGATTTTTTGGTTGCTTCACAATACCCTTATCATCTTTTGATTATGAGGGTATTTTTATGCTTAGTCATTGGTTACTTGATA